>JAZNTO010000075.1:0-4965 GCA_045591805.1 Akkermansia sp.
GCTCCTAGGGAGGAGTTGACCGCTGCCGCTGCTACACCACGCGCTTGCAGGGCATCCACCTGGTCTTTCATGAGGGCGATGAGCGGACTTACCACCACGGTGAGCCCCTCGCGGCAGAGGGCAGGAAGTTGGTAGCACAGGGATTTGCCGCCGCTCGTGGGCATGATGGCCAGCACATCCCGCCCGGCCAGAATGGCTTCTACAACGGCGTCTTGCCCCGGGCGCAGGGTATCGAAACCGAACACGCGCTTGAGCACTTCGTGTACGTCTGCTATCTGTTGTACTCTGCCTTCCATGCGCGGATATTATACCAGAATATTCCCGATTTTTCAATGACGGATTTCGGGGTTTTTTAGCTATCATGTGTTTTTCGGCTCATGGGTCTGTAATTTAGATAAATAAACCTATGCTCAAAATATATAATATAAAACATGTCAATATATATGAAATAAATAAAAATAGAATATGAAAATACGAAAAATAAACAAATGGATAACTATAGTATAAAATGAGCAAGGAAGCAGGATGAATTATCATATAAATATGCACAATATTTGAAATGTTCTACAAGAGCTCTATATGGCCGAAATAGCATCGATGAGGTATCGAAGTGTAATTCCTGTCAAGTTGTGGGTGTTTGTGAGGAGGAAAAATCTCTCGAAAAGGACGCTCATTAAATAAAAACACACCCACGAAAAAGATAGGAATATGGCGCCAATGTTTCTTTGCTGTAAGGGATGAGGTTAGGAATAGACGATTCTCGCGAGGTGCTATTTTCGATAAAAAATCCATTTTTCGGATAAAATAAGGGAAGGGGGGGAGCTCCTCGTGGAAGTTTTCCTGAATCAAAGCTAGGAAAATGTTTTTGAAAAAAAAATTGACTCCCGGAAATAACAGGGAATGGTTGACAGGATGCTCTGCGTAAAATATTGAAAATAATCGCTTTGAAACAAAAGAAGCCTTGCTGAAGGAGCTTTTGTCGAGTTGGGGTGGGTGATAAAGTTCTTTAGATTACTTTTTTGCGAAAAACTGCCGAAAAAATCGTCGCTGGCAATGTAAAAATGAAGCGTTTTTGTCGAAAATGCGTAAAGTAAAGAGGAATATACAAACTGTATAAGCGAATAAATGGTGTTTTTCCTTTCTCTCGAAAATAGCTGAAAATGAGATGCGGTGGCCACAAAAATGCCTAAAATAAGGTCAAAGTGCTGCAAAAATGCTTGTGGAAGGTCTAAAAATAATAAAGAGCACTATACTAACACAAAGTAAGGTGCCTGAATTTGCTGAGACGTCTCAGAGCATCTCTCTTTCTCACTGTAGTCATCCTGTTTGTCGAAGCTGTGCTTATCGGTGGGTGGTCGAGGCTGTTTTTTTCTTTTCAAACGGGCGCAAAGACGCTTGACATACGCCTACGCGAGAGTTATATTGTAGGAGTATGGTATATAAGACGCAAAAATTGAGCAAAGGTGGTATGCGGAAGATGGCAATGCGCCACGGGGTCATTTTCTGGGTACTGATGGCTGCGGCATATTATCTGATGGTCATGGCCGGTAGTGGCGAGACTGTGCCGGAGGTGGATGCGTGGGTTTTGGCAGTGTTAGCCTTGCCTGCATTAGCTTTGGCTGTTCTGGGAATGCGGCGCCTTCTGAAGTTTCGCGGGCAGTGGGAAAATCTGTTTTTCACGCTTACTGAGGGTGGGCTTTTGTATGAGAGTGAGCAGGCGGGGATGAGCATGTTTCTGCCCTGGAGCGAGGTGACGATGGCGCGTCGCTCCGGGAGTGTGGTGTCTCTTTTTCTGAAAAGTGGGCAGGCAATTCCTTGTTTTCTGGAGGGTGTAAGCGAGCCTCGGCAGCGGGAGTTTTTCCGCTATGCGTTGGAGAGGGTAGGGAAGGGGAGTGCTGCAGATTGTACTCCGCCGCCGGCCGCGGAGATGGTGGGTGAGCCGTTGCGCTATAGTGCCACCAAGGTACAGCGCCGTGAGGTAGCAGATGCCATGATGATGGTGGAAGCGCCCGGGCGTCTGCGCGTATTCCGCCCGCTGATATTTTTGCTGTGGGTGGTACTTTTTGCGCATGCTTGCTATGAGGCGGAGTTTGCGATGATGACGATGTGTCTGGTTCTGCTTATATCCACGGCGTATTTCATGTGGCACCCGGGCGCGCGATATAACCGACGAAAAGAGGGAGTGGGTGCAGATGTTTATGTGGATGGGGATTCTTATCTTGCTGTCAAAGATAGTGGCTCGTGGGTATCTGTACGGAATGTGCGGGTGACCCTTGCCGCCAAATTGAAGTACTGCGATTTTTATGCTTTCGACAACAGCGGTAGCCTTGCACTGGATAAGGGGCAGCCGCGCCCTGTGCAGTGGCCGGAATCCTGTGGTAAGTTACGCCGTCGACGTTCCGGTGGCTCTATGACTCTGCTGGTGCTGCTGGCTGTACTGGTGGGCTTGTTTGCTTTCTCAAACAGTCGTCAGTACCACTTGTACAACGCGGTGAATCGTGACGAGCCGCTGCGTCACCTCGAAGCGCTGACCGGGAAGAAAGCGGCTGATGGGGTGACCTTTGGCCTTGAGCATTCTTTTGCGGATACGCGATGGCTGAAGCGCAAGAATCCTCAGCAAGTCTATGTTGTCTGCATTATTGTTAGCTATCCGGATGGATCGTCAGACTATGTTTATCTGGACGCGCGGGGGCGTGAGCTGTCGCACGATTACACCCCCGGAATCAATACATATGAGTTTGAGGGCGGTGCCATCTATACGGATGAGAACGGCAATGCGGTGAGCGAAGATATTTACGCATCAGAGCAGTAGCCCCATCTCAGGCAAGTTTTTGTGGAGCCCTATGGGTAGCCAATGTCTTTTTTATTGAGTGGGACGTAAACAAGCCTCCACTGAGCCGAGGTGGCAGCAGTGGAGGCGAAAATGTTCCTTGTGGAAGGAGGGGGAATCAGAAGTTCCAGCGCACGGCGGTGGTGAACTCCCAGCCGTTGTAGCAGTCCTTGCCATCCTTGCGGGCGGTGGTGTACTCTGCCCCGAGCATGAGTTTGGCTGCATGCTTGTTTTTGGCGGAGGCGTACAGGTTGGCACCCACATAGAAGGCGTGGATGCTGTCCACCCAAGCGGGAGCGGTGGTCTGCGTGCAGATGTAGCGGTCGGAGGACAGCTTGCAGGCATCATGCCCGGTCATGCCGGTATAGCGGAACACAAGATCCACATGCGGAGAGATAGAGTATACGGGTTGAATCTCCCAACCCAGGTTTTTGGACCCGGCGGCACTTTGCGGCTCGAATGCGGTGATGATGTTGGTAAGCACGCAGAGGCGATCTCGCTTGTACTCGTAGCCCAGTGAGAAAGCGTCTTGGAAGCCAGCGCCGTTGTTGTTGGCACCCGGCTTGCGCTTGCCGTGGTAGGCGTTGTTGAAGTCGTGCAAGTATTCGGCGGAGATGGCGTGGTAGCCATGCTCGCTCATGCCGAATTTGTGCGTGCCGCCGATGATGCCGAAGCACTTGTCCTCCCAGCCGAACTCGCCCTTAAAGCCCTTGCCGTCGCCATATACATCGCGGTGCTTATTATTCTTGGAGGCGCTCGCACGGTCGTTTGCAAAGAGCTGTACGAAGAGCTGGTTCTGTTTGTCCGGCTTATAGTCCAACTCTACGCCCCAGTTGGTATCCAGCCCGAACTGGTTGGAGATGAGGGAGCGCTCTACCGTCATAATCTCTGCATTGGAGATGCGCAGGTCGCTGGTGAACTTGTGGGCAAACTTACCCACGCGAGCTGTCAGACCATGCACGCCGGGGATTTTCTGGCTTACATAGACATCGTAAAAGTCCGTGTAGGTGAAGTTGCGCTTGGTGCGCCCGCCGGTGTAGGTGCTGCGGGTAGGCAGGCCGCCGATGCGCACATAGGTATGCAGGCGGGTGCCGGTTTCCAAATCCACATTCACGCCGAGCCAGCTGCGGCGGAACTCGCTGTTGAAGGGGCTTGCGCCATCCTTGAGGTGTAGACCGTTGCTGCCGTTGGGTTGCACAACGGCCATCTGCCACTGCTCACGCCATTGGAAGCTGACTTTTTGTACGAAGGTATCCTCGTTGTCGTAAACAACGAGGGCTTTTTTCACGGCATCTGTCCAGTCCGTGGGTGCCGGAGCTGCCGGCACCGGGGCGGCTATTTCGCCAGCAAAAGCAGGCATGGCCGCGAGGGCGGCCATGGTAAGAGTGTGAGTTTTCATGTGGCTTAGCGCAGTTTGGCGAAGAGGGTGGGCTGGTCCAGAATGCTCATGTACTCTGTATGGTCTATGCCCATGTCGATGATGTAGAGCGTGAGCAGTTTTTTGACGATACTAAGCAGCTTCTCCGGCGTCCAGGGTTTCTCGATGTAGTTGTCGATGTGGCCATCGTTGATGGCGTTTATGGTGTCGGCATGCGTGGCCTGCCCGGTGAGCAGCACCTTGCGCGTCTTGGCAAAGCGGCGGTCGGAGGCTACCTTGGCCAGTAGCTCCGTGCCGTTTGCCTCCGGCATGACCTGGTCGGAGATGATGATGCCTACATAGTCCCCATCGTCGTCTATCTGCTCCATGAGGCTCAGGCAATCTTCCACCCCGGAGGCTTCCTCCAGGCGGATGAGGGGGGCAAGCGGGCGAAGGTCTCGCATGACGGAGTCGAGCACTTCTTGCTGATCGTCTACGCAAATAATGTTAATCGTTTCCATGGATTTGTGAGGTTGGAAGGTTAATGGTGAAGGTTGTTTCTATGTTGTTGCTGGTAAGCTCGATAGTGCCGCCATAGCTGTCCACCAATCGGCGGACGATGGAGAGCCCCAGGCCGAGCCCGAAGTCCAGCCCGAGCTTCTTGGTGGTGAAGTTCGGGTTGAAGATTTTCTCGTGAATCTCCTCCGGGATGGGAGGCCCGTTGTTGGAGATGGAGACGCGCACATACTCCGTGAAGTCGGAGGCCAAGCGGTCTTAG
>JAZNTO010000076.1:0-3685 GCA_045591805.1 Akkermansia sp.
CGGTAGGGTGACTTTGCGTTGGCCACCGGGTAGGATACAGACGGTACGCCAGCTGCGGCCGCTACCGGCTTGGATGACCCATTTGCGGGCGCTGCCATCTGTAGGCTGCCAGGCTAGGGAGATGCCGCGCCCGTTTTCGCGAGCCTGCGCAGCGGGGCGGGGCGGGCGTATGGCGCCGCTCCATGGCATGGCCGGGGGCAGGGCGTAGGTGGTATAGCGGCGAGCCAAGTAGCTCTGGATGCCGCCGGCGTTTTTACCTATGGAGCGCCAGCTCCAGAAGAGTTGGCCGGCACTTTGGCGGGCTAGGCGGCGGGAGAGGTCAATTTGCGCATCTATTTCGGATGCAGGGCGGCCGGGGTCTTCGCTGCTGTTGATACGGGCTGTGGCGATGCCGGGCCAGACCGGTCGGGCGGGGTTGATGCTGCTCCACCAGCGCATGAGCTCGGGGAAGCTCTGCTCACTATCTATGCGCCAGTAGAGCTGCGGAGCCAGGTAGTCCACCCACCCGCGCGCAAGCCATTTGCGGGCATCGCAGGCCAAGTGCTCGTAGGCGTTCACCCCGGCTTTTACTCCCTCGGGGTAGCCCGGTTGCCATATACCGAAGGGGCTTATGCCCACGCGAACCCAGGGTTTTACCTGCTTTACGCTCGAGTAGAGATTCTGTACAAAGGAATCAATGGCGGAGCGGCGTTGGGCGGGGCTTTTGCCATCCGCTATATTATTGTTGGGGGGATAGGGGTAAAAATAGTCGTCCAAGTGCACGCCGTCTATGTCGTAGCGGCGCACGACATCCAGTATGACCCGGAGCACATGCTGCTGCGCAGCGGGGCTGGAGGGATTCAGTATGGTGGTGGAGCCGGCCTTTTTCAGCAATCCCGGCTGGCGGCGCGAGATATGATTCCTCCCTACCGGGCGTCCGCTTATGGTGGCGCGGAAAGGGTTGAACCACGCGTGCAGCTCCAGTCCGCGGCGGTGTGCTTCTCGTATGGCGAATTCCAGCGGGTCGTAGCCGGGGTCTACTCCGGGACCGCTCAGCCAGGCGCTCCAGGGTTCTATGGAGGATTGGTAGAGGGCATCGCCATTCGGTCGCACCTGTAGGATGACGGCGTTGAGCTTGAGCTGCACGGCCTTGTTCAGGATGCTCAGCAGCTCCTGTTTCTGCTGTGCTGCGGAGAGCCCTGCGCGGGAGGGCCAGTCCAAATTGTACACGGTGGATACCCACACGGCGCGGAACTCCCGCGCGGGTTCTGGGGCGCCCTCGTTCACTTGCTGCCAAGCCGGGGCCAGTGCAGCAGTCGCCAGATACAGTATTGCTAGGAGCCACTTCCTCATGTGCGGCATTTTACTATACCTTATTCTTTCTTTGCAAGTGCGGATTTTGCCATACCCGCCTCGCAACCCGGCTCGCGTTTTTGTCCTACGCCTCCAATAATCCCAAAAAGACCTCCCCATCCTTTCGGGTGGTGGCGGCTCGGGGGTGTAGTATTGGGGTTACTTCTTGCTCGGCCCGATTTTGGCGGGCTTTGCGGGTACATCCTTACCGGTGACAACTGTCTCCAGCGGGATGCGGAGGAAGCCTATACCGCGGTGGCCTGTTTTGCCGTTGGTGTGGCAGGTCTCGTAGATGATGCCGACATGCTCATCATCCGTCATGGCGATGCAGGAGTATCCCATGCACTGGCGGGAATCGTAAAGGTAGCCCTCATTCCAGGTCTTGCCGTCGTCCGCGGAGGTGCGGATGGTCATATTGTTGCGGCTGCCGCTCTTGGGGTTGGAGAAGAGCAGAAGCTTGCCGTAGGGGCGGGTGTCCACTTTCACCAGAGAGGCTTGGCAGGTGGGTTCCTGCAGGGCGCTCAGGTTGGTGCTATGCGGCTGCCAGCTCTTACCCAAATCCTTGGTGGTGTAGACAATTCGCTTGCCTTGGCGAGCTTCGTTGCGAGCGTTAATCATGATGGAGCCATCCTCCAGCTCCACTACCTGGCACTCCGAGGTGCTGTGCGGCACGCCGGCTCCGTACACCCAGTTCTTACCGCCGTCTGTGGAGTAGCAGATGGTGCTCATGCACTGGGGGCGGGCACCGCGTTGCCATATCTGCGCGGGGAATACGATGGTGCCGTCTTTCAGAACAATGCCGTTGCCCGGACCTGCCAAGATGGTGGTCCACTCGTGCTTTTTAATCTGGCGCGTGGGGTTCACAAAGGTCTTAGCCCAGGTTTTGCCGCCGTCATCGCTGTAGGTCATTTCCCACTGGCCGGTGCTCTTCTCATCGAACCCGGTTTTGGAGGTCCAGAGGGAGGCACCGCCGCTCCAGTGGCAGACCAGAGACTGCAGCCAGAGGCGCCCGGTTTTGTCTTGCAGGATGCAGGGGTCGCCGCAGCCGTTGTTGGCACCGGGGCCGGCATCCATGGCTACGGTGGGTATGCTCCAAGTCTGGCCGCCGTCTTCGGAGCGCACCACAGCCACATCTATATCCGCGCAGAGGTCGCCCTCGTGGTTGTAGCGCGCGTCAAAACAGCCCACCAGCGCGCCGTCTGCGGTCTGAATCATACCCGGTATACGGAACGAGACGCATTTTCTCAGGCCGCCGTCCGGCTGGTTGGCCACCTGTTCGCCGGGCAGGCCGAGCATATAGCCAACGCGCTGGGTTACAGCCGTGTCCGAGCTATAGTCCTTCCCGCCGATGGTGGGGCATATGTCGCGGAAGCTTATCGTGCTGCCCACCAAGGCGGCTTCCGCCGGGGCTACATCTGCCCACAGCCAGGTTGTGCCGCCGGGCAGGGGTTCCTCGCAGGTGATGCTTATGGTGCCATCCGCCGCGGGTACAGCCTTACCGTATACGATGCTGTTGGCGAAGTTCATTCCTTTGTCATTGCCGGTACGCAGGGTCACATGCTCCACACTCTCCGGCTTGTCCACTTTGAAGGTAATCTTGTTGAACTTCTTAGCTCGGTCGGTGCCCACGGCCTGTATCTTGATGCCGAATACCGGGTTGTGCACCGCTCGTTTCATGATGGGGTATGTGCCGGGATTTACCGTCCGTACCTCCCGTATCTCCATGGGGCCGGTGTGTATGTTCAGGTCGTCTATCAGCACGCCGCCACCCTCTGCCGTGGTAGCTGCAAAGCGGATTCCCGTAGTCCCCGCAGGCAGTACTACTTTGCCGCGCAGGTGGTATCCGCCTACGCCTGTCTTCGTATCCGTGAGCAGTTTTTTCTCTCCCTGTGGGGTGATTGCAACCAGACTGAACTCGTACGGCGCGCGGCGCGTCCAACGCTCGGCATAGAAATCGCAATCCGTGTTTTGGGAGAGTGGCGAGTCGAAGGTGATAGTGGCACTCTTTCCGTTGCCCCCCAGGAGCCGTAGTGCCTGGCTGCCGGAGCGTGCGTGCCCGCGGTGTATCTCGGCGTGGCCTTTTTGTGCCGTCAGGGTGCCGATGGAGAGTGTTGCGTTCGTAACTCCTCCGGCATTCAGAGTATCAAAACTTTCTGTGGCTGCAACCAAGCCACACATGACCAGTGCTGATATGGCGTGCTTAAGCATATCCCCTCTTTACCATACTTCGCACCACATTGCAAGGAAAAAAACATGTGCCGAAAAGAGTAGGGGGGTGCAGGTACCTAGAGAGGTACATAAATCGAAAGGTGCTAACGCGGCGGGATTTCGGGGAGAAATAATAATATCTACC
>JAZNTO010000077.1:0-7570 GCA_045591805.1 Akkermansia sp.
GTCTTGATGATATTCTCGCGCACATCGCGCAAGCGGGCAGCCTGCTCAAAATCCAGAGCATCGGCGGCGGCCATCATCTCCTGCGTCAGCGCATCCAGATGCGCCTGGCGCCCCCGCCCCTCCAGCAGCCCCAGGGCCGCCTCAAACTGCTCCCGGTACTCCTCCGGCGAAATCCGGCCGATGCACGGCGCCGAGCAGTGGCGGATCTCATCATCGTGGCAATGGCGGTACTGCTCCTCCCCCGGGTGGCGGCAGGTGCAGGTGCGCAGGCGGAAGCGGTGGTTGAGCCATTCTACCGTTGCTTTCAATGCGGTGGAGTGCACAAAGGGGCCGATGTAGCGAGCTCCGTCGTCCTTGCGCAGGCGAACCAGCGAGAAGCGTGGGAGCTCCTCCTGACGACTTGCTCGCAGTAGGAGGTAGCGCTTGTCGTCCCGCAGCTGCACGTTGTAGTGCGGGCGATATTCCTTGATAAGCTTTTGCTCCAGGATAAGGGCTTCCTGGTCGTTGCGCACCTCGTAGTAGTCGAAATCCTCTATGGCGGCAATAAGAGCACGAGTCTTGCTGTTGTCCAGTGTGGCGCGGGAGGGGGAGAAGTAGTTGGCGAGGCGGCGGTGCAAATCCTTGGCCTTGCCCACATAGATGACCCCACCGCCGCTGCCTTTCATGAGATATACTCCCGGGCGGTGCGGCGTGCGGCGCCACTTCTCCTTGCAGTTTATGCTTGCCACGCAGGCATTGTAGCATAGCGCGGCGAGTGTGTCAACGTCATAGATAAGTCTTGCATGCGCGTGAAAATCTGCCATAATGGGCTCTCACCACAATGTTCAATCAGGAAGTCATCACAGAAGCGGAGGTAGCCGGGGTGCAGGTGCCGGCCGGCAACGCTGTTATTTTGCCCGAGGGGTCACGCATTTACATTACCCAAATGTTGGGCAATTCTATTACCGCAGCCACGGATATTGGCCTAGTGCGTATCTCGCGCCATGAGGCAGCTCGTGCCGGCATCATCGCGCCCGAGCAGGTCGATGTACCGCAGGAGGATATGGCAAACCTCTCCTTGGAGGAAAAAGTCTGGAAGGTGCTCGGTGGTGTGTATGACCCCGAGATTCCTGTAGATATTGTAAATCTGGGGCTTATCTACGAAGTGGAGGTGGTGCCGCAGAAGGAAGCAGGCGCCTATGTGCATGTGCGTATGACGCTTACAGCCCCCGGTTGCAGCATGGGCCCGCACCTCATGGCGGAGGCCGAGGCCGGTATCTCAGCCTTGGACGGTGTGGGGGAGGTGAATATTGAGTTTGTGTGGGATCCGCCGTGGAACCAGGACATGATGACCGAGGAGGCTCGCATGCAGCTGGGGCTTATCTGATTTGCACTATGTCGAAGATTAACGTGGAGTTGAGCGAGACGGAGATGCACCATCTGGCGGAGATGTGCGCCATGGTCATTTCTGTATTGGGGCTGGCCATGCCGGAGCTGAAAGACCCGCGAGCCGAAGCCTGGCACCGCCTCAGTGTGGCATTGCTCAAGGCGGCTCGCGGAGTTCCTTCTATCGGCCGACACATGGAGCTCAACCCGGATTGCGGCTTTTGGTTTTTCAAGCACTCGTACATGGATCGTGCTTTCTACACCGAGGTGCTGGACGAGTATCGCGATGCTGCTTTCTGGGCGGATTTGGTAAACCGCTGTGCAGAGCAGAGTCTGGTGGAAAACTTTGGCGATGAGGCCGCAAGCCTCATGAGCGAGGAGGAACGTGTCGCTCGTATTTCTTCTTTGGAAAAGGCTCTTTGGAACGAGGTCGCTCACCATGGCATGGAGCGCCTTATCTTTATGCTCCCCCCGAGCGAGAGCTGAGGAGGAGGTTGAACAACGCTATTTTTTCGCTTTTGTTCGTATCGCGGAGAGGAGGTCTCTGGCTGAGGTAAGATATGGATTGAACTCGGCCATGTTTATGTTAGTTAGCCATAGTTGACCTTCTCCCACATTGCCTCTGTGCTGACCTTTTGAAAAATTGGGATTTTGTGCTACTTCGGCAGCGGATAGTACCCAGTACTTAATTGCGTTTCTCCATACCCCAATCCAGATGAATACGTCACAACAACTCGGTTTGAGTTGTTGGAAATTCATGTTGAATGCTGCTTGTGAGTGAGTGTATAATGCTTTTTCTATCAATGGTGTATCCGCAGTGCTGTCCACTGCACGAGACGCTTTTACCTCTATTTTGATGTCGTCCAGATACAAATCGTATTCGCCGGAAAAGTTCGGATCCAGTGTTTTGTTAGGATGCTGTAATTCCGGGACTAGCTCTGTAATGTGATTTTCTGCCCAAGTTCCGAACTTTCTGGGAGCTGAGATTTGGAAGAGGTGGAGGTACTTGTTCCGGATGTGATAATTATCACGCATTTCTCTATACTCCTCTAGGCTCATAGCCTGCTTTGCCAGTAGATGACTAATGGCGTACTCAAAACGATTAAACGGATATAGAGAATATAAGTTTTCCAAGTGTTTTTTCTCTAAGTTAATCTCCGGAAGAAGACGTGCTTTGGAGGCTATTATTTTATCTATTGTTTCCATATAGTGTGTTTTTGATGTAGTTTATTTGTTTGTTGCTTAGTTTGTATATGTTAAAAATATATTCCTGAAGGATTGTGTGTTGTTTTGTTGATCCGTCCAGAATGGAATCTACTATTTTACTAATATATTCATCATCTTTCGGCGTAATTTCGGGAAAAGGTAGCATGCAGAGGTTGCTTTTGAGTATTTTTATGTCGGTAAATAGAGATGAATATACAAAACGGAATAAATCTGAATTAAGAAAACCGAGAACTGTTTTGATGGCCATATTGGGGATGGCCGGAATAAGTATATTGGCACTATTGAGAAAGCGGACACCGCTGTTGTCGTATGCGAAACAGAGTGTATCGGAAATAAACTTATAGACTAGTTTTTCCGGACTATTATATATTTCTTCTTTTGCTACCTGCTGCAATTGACTTCTGACGTAACGGATGTATTTAGATGGAGCTTTGAGTTTGTAGGGGGAAATGTCTTTTCCGGTACACAAGGGTAGCCACTCTATCCCTTTGCATTCGGCAGATATTTTGCCCTTGTTGTCGCCGGTAACTATTCCTAGTGCCCATACACTCTCTTTTAATGAATAGAAACCGCGTTCTTTGACGATAGAAATGATTTCTGTTTTTGTTTCATCCCGAGCTATCAGCATAGCAGATGCTTCGTCTAAAATAGTTTGTTGCTTAATTGTTATGGAAGTGTTGTTTCGGAAGAAGGTTACAGCGTTATCACGATTGCTACCCTTTTTGGCAGCTATAGCCAAGCATGGTGTAACGACCCCAGAAAAAATGGGCGGAAAATATGTAACATTATGTAATATTGTGTTGTTGAGGAGGTGTTTTCTAATGTCGCAATGCGTTTTTATTTTTCCAAATGACTCAGGAAGCAGAAAATAAATGCTAGCCCCTGAGTGTAATAAATTAATGCTATCTCGTAAGAATTGAGAAAAAATTTCTTCTTCTCTATTATTGCTCGCGCCCCATGGTGGGTTTGTGCATATTGCTACTATTTTATCTGCATAGGGTGCAAGTTTTGTTCGAATATCGCTGAAAAGATCACATTGTAAGAAATCTCCGCATATAATCCGAGGAATAAAGTTTTCTTTTGGGTAGCGTAGCATAAGATTTGCCGTCGTAATCATGACTGCTATAGGATCTATGTCTACCCCAAGTAGTTGTGAGGGGTGGGCTACTCGAGTCTCACATAAAAAACTACCTGAGCCACAGCAGGGATCTAATACATACCCATCGTGCCATTCGGGTGAGTCTTGTAAAACCTGTCTCGCAATATGACGCGGAGTATAGTATTGCCCTTTTTGGTTTCGTATGCCTTCCGGTGAAATAGACTGATATATGACTCCTAATAAGTCTTCCTCATTCTCTGGCAAAACAAGGTGAATGAGGTAATTATCTGTTCCCGTATAACTGTATTTGTCGATAAAGAAATTTGTTCCTTCCGAGTTTGATACATTTTTTCTCAACATGTTGGAAGCGAGAGAAAAAATGGCCTTAGGTGCAGGAATGTTGTTAGTTTGGATATACTCTGCGATTTTGTGTAGTAATGGGGTGTTGTTATGTTGAGAAATACTTTCTGCCGGCATGACCAACCGGGTAGATTGAGTTTTGTTTGCCCGGGCACAGAGGCGCTTTTTACTAGGATCCGTACCTAGTTTTTTCCAGTTTTGTCTGGTGGCGTTGGATATGTTTTTTATCATCGGTATCTGTTGCCTGATTATTCCTTGCGGCTTATATTCCTTCCGGTAGGCGGAAGAATTTTCTTGCGTTGGCGGTGGTGCAGGCGGCTATTTCTTCCGGAGAGACGCTGCGGAGCTCAGCGATTTTATCCACCACAAACTTAGTGCGGCCGGGTATATTGACCTTGCCTCGGTGGGGTGCGGGGGAAAGGAAAGGGGCGTCTGTCTCTACCATAAAACGGTCTGCCGGGCACCAAGTTGCCACAGCTTGAACATGCTCGGACTTGTTGAATGTAAGGATGCCCGTGAAGGAGATAAGGCCGTCCAGCTCGTTGAAGATGCGCTCTGCTTGGGCGCTGTCGCCTATGAAGCAGTGGAACACGGGGCGTACGTTCGGGAAGTTACGGGCTATGGCAAAGGCATCTTCGAAGCTGGCAAGCCCCTCTTTGTCGCGGGTGTGCAGGGAAATGTTGAGTCGCAGCTCCTGCGCCAGTTCGAAGTGGCGCTCCAGAAACATGCGTTGGCGGGCGCGGAAAGCCTCCGTGCTCCAGCCTTCGGGGGCGTCCCAGAAGTAGTCCAACCCGGTCTCGCCGATGGCCGCTTGGGGGTGTTTACGGCAGAGCTCAGCCATGTGTTCCAGCTGTTCATCGCTTACAGCGTGTACCTCGGAGGGGTGGGCAGCCAAGCAGGAGGATACGAAATCCGGCATGCGGGCGGCGAGGGCAAGCTGCGCTTCCCAGTCGTAGGCGGAGGTGCCTTGCGTCACACAATGCCCCACGCCCAAGGCTAGGGATTCTGCTCGCACTTGGTCGAGGTCTCCGTATTTCTCGGAAATGAGGTGGCAGTGTGTGTCGATAATCATAACGCGCGTGTTGTAGCACATGCTGCCGGAAAATGCAAGACAAATGGGTTGACGCGGACGCGACTTTGCGGCATGATAGTGTGGACATGAACGATACGCAGCAACGCGAAATCCTACACGCTTTCGGCCTCGCGCAACTGCGCGCCGGACAGCGCACGCTTATCGACCTCGCGCTGGCCGGTCAAAACGCACTGGGGGTGATGCCGACCGGGCACGGCAAAAGCCTCTGTTACCAGGCAGCCGCTTTGCTGCTGGGGGGTACCACGGTGGTGGTAAGCCCACTCATCGCGCTGATGCGCGACCAGGTGCAAGCCTTACTAGGGCGGGGAATTGCCGCCGCTCGCTTCGATTCCACACTGGAAGACGCGGAGCGTACTGCTCTGTTGGAGTCTGTCGCGGCGGGACGAGTGCAGCTCTTGTTTGTAGCGCCGGAATCTCTGGAAAGCCCGGCACTGCTGGCCGCATTGGCGCGTATTCGACTTATGCTTTTTGTGGTGGACGAGGCACACTGCGTTTCTGAGTGGGGGCATAGTTTCCGGCCGGATTATCTGAAGCTTCCTGCCTGGTGTCGAACTCGCGGATTCCGCTGCATTATGGCGCTCACGGCCACAGCTACGCAGCGCGTGCAGGAGGATTTGTGCCGTGCGTTCGATATTGAGCCTGCATGTGTCGTGGCTCATTCACCCTATCGAGCCAATATCTCGCGCTTGGTAGCGGCTCCGGCGGATAGGGAAGCTGCACTGCTGAGCTTCCTGCAACAGCCGCAAAATCGCCCTGCCATTGTTTATACGCGCACTCGAAAGGGGGCGGAGCAATTGGCCGGTATGCTGCAACAGGCCGGGCTGCGCGCCGCCAGCTATCACGCCGGCTTGAATGCCGAGCTGCGCGAGCAGTTGCAGGATGCCTTTCTGGCCAATACTCATGATGTGCTGGTGGCTACGATAGCCTTTGGTATGGGGGTGGATAAGCCGGATGTGCGCTCTGTGGTGCATTTTAACGCGCCGGGCTCGCCGGAGGCATACTTGCAGGAGAGCGGGCGAGCCGGGCGGGATGGCAAGCCTTGCACCGCTCTGGTTCTGCTGCATGGGGAGGATTTGCGGGATGCTCGCAACCGCATTTGTGCTGCGGAGCCGGATGCCGAGGGCGTACTGCGTGCAGTGCGCATGTTGCTGCCGGTGGGTACACGAGCCGTCTCGCTGTGGGAGCTGGGTACCACTTGTGATGTGCCGGACGATGTGGCCATGCGCGCGCTGGCTCTTCTGGAACAAGCCGGAGCCGTGCAGGTGGCGGAGCGGGGATACAAGTACTACAAAGTCAAACCGCTTTTTCCGATATCCACCATAACAGATGGGCGTGACCCGGTTGAAACCGCTCGTTTGCAGTGGCTGGACAAGCACCGCGAGTCCGAGGTGGAGGACGCCGCAGCCGCCTGGAACTGCACCTATGCCGAGGCTATGGCTCAACTTCGCGAGTGCGAGGCGGCCGGGGAGTGGAAACTTACTCTGCGCCAGCAGGCGCTCTGCTTGAAAAGCCTTGCTGCGGTGGATGCCAGAGGAGTGGCGGAAGAGCTAAGCCTTGCCTATGCGCGCCGCACCGCAGCAGAGCATGCACGCCAAGAGCAGCTTGTTGACATGTTGCGTGGCAGATTGGGATGTATCAATGCTGCGCTGGAGCTGTACTTTACCGGGCAGACCCGCCCACCCTGCGGACATTGCGCTGCCTGTCTCGACTCTCTACCTACAGATATTCCGCCGGCTCCGCCTCCTCCGCCTCCTCCGCTCGAGTCTGAACTTCCGGAGTTCGCACGCGAGGCGCAGCGGCGGCGTTTCCTCTTGGGGCTTTCCTCGCCGGGCAGCATGGCGCGCCGACTCTGGGCACATACCCACTACGGCTGCTGTGCCAATGCTGTGTGGGAAGAACTGTAAGCGTCTTTTACGAATGAACTCTATATGCGAGTTTTTTTCTTGCTTGTAACACATAAAGTTGGTAGAATAACACGAGATGAAGACTCAAATCTTTCAGATGTTGGCCGTTGCGGCATTTCTTCTGTCGCCTGCGAGAGCGGCAGAGGATTTACTGCCTTGGCTGGAACGTAGCAATGGTGTGTTTTCTGTGCATGAGGCAGCGGCAGCCGGAGATATGAATACCTTGCGAGCTGCGACGGCGGATAAGATGACGCTCAATATGGAAGATGAGCTGGGTAGAACCCCGCTGGATATTGCTGCAGCTGCAGGGAACGCCGCTGCCGTGAGCCACCTTATAGCGGCCGGCGCTACAGCTACGGAGTTGACTCTCCGTTTAGCCGTAGGGGTGGAGGTGCAGAAGATTGTGTCCGGAGCGTTGCGTAGCCGCGATATGGAGCTGCAACTCTGCGAGGCTGTGGCCAGTCGTAATGTGCCGGAGGTGCGCAAGCTCCTGGCTTTGGGGGTAAGTCCCAACGCGCTGAC
>JAZNTO010000078.1:0-5089 GCA_045591805.1 Akkermansia sp.
GTATGGTGGGAAGGCATGGACGGCGAGCCGCCGGCACACGCCATTGACTGGCAGGGCAATGACTGGACTCCCGATTGCGGCCGCAAGTGCGCTCACCCGAACAGCCGCTTCACCGCTCCCGCTGCCCAGTGCCCCACGCTCGACCCCGAGTATTACAACCCGGAGGGTGTATCCATCAGCGCTTTCCTCTTCGGCGGCCGCCGCGCCACCACCATGCCGCTCGTATTCCAGTCCAAGGATTGGAACCACGGTGTCTATGTGGGTGCCACCATGGGCTCCGAGATGACCGCCGCCGCCTTCGGCCAGATTGGTCAGGTGCGCCGCGACCCGATGGCCATGAAGCCTTTCATCGGCTACAACGTGGGCGACTACTGGCAGCACTGGCTCGACATGGGCACCAAGACCTGCGCATGCAAGCTTCCCAAGATTTTCAACGTGAACTGGTTCCGCAAGGATGCCGAGGGCAACTTCGTATGGCCCGGCTTCGGCGACAACATGCGCGTGCTTGACTGGGTGCTTCGCCGCTGCCGTGGCGAGGTGGAAGGTGTGGAGACTGCTCTGGGTATCTCCCCCGCCTATGAGGAGCTTGACACCGATGGTCTCAAGGGCTACGACGAGGCTGCCTTCAACACCAACATGGCTCTTTCCGAGTCTGAGTGGAAGGCTGAGCTTGAGTCCCAGACCGAGTTGTTCAACATGGTTGGTGACAAGCTGCCCGCCGAGCTCGAGGCTCAGCGCCAGGCCCTCATCGCCAAGTTCAACTAAAGCTCCCGCTGCATAGCAGCTCTAAGCTTTTACCGCCACCCCGCTTCGCGCAGGGTGGCGGTAATTTTTACGATAGAATTTATAGGCTAGGGGCCTTTGCCGGTGGGGGGACTGGGCTTCAGCTGTTTTCCTTTAGGAAATCGTCTATACCGTAGGTGGGGTAGAGGAGGCTGTTGCGGCGGAAGGTGCGGAGGTCGCGCAGGGCGCGCCGGCGGGTGCCGAAAATTTGCTCCGTACTGAGGCGTTCAGCCTCGGGGAGGTTGAGCTTGTTCTGGAGCACGAAGATGAGAGTACGCAAGGCCGGGACGTGGTTGTGCGGGTCGGCAAAGAGTGCGCGCCCCAGTTGCAGAGCCTCGGCTTCTCGTCCGCGTATACGGCAGAGGTTGTAGAAGCGCATGCGGTTGTATAGTTGCGGCGCCCCCAGCTCTACCGCGCGTGCGTATGCTTGGGCTGCTTTGCTGAATTGCGGGGCGCGGTGCAGGTCGCTATAGAGGTCGCCCAAGCGGGCGTGCAGCAGCATGCTCTGCGGATTGTTCGCTATACCTTGCAGCAGGTAGGATTCGCCGCGGGAGATGTAGTGGCGGGCACGCAGGAGGCGCTCGCGCTCATCGTAGTGCTCGTTGTTCAGGTAATCCCCGGCGGCATTGGTGGCCATGTCGCGGGAGGCTGCTGCCCAGTAGTTGACGTGGCGGGGGGCGAGGGTGGTGACGGCGCTCCAGCGGGAGTCTGCGCGTTCCCAGTCTCGTTTCAGCCAGGCGTTGGTGGCGTCCAGTGTTGTTATTTCCGCTGCGAGCGAGCGCAAGCCTCCCAAGGTGAAGAAGGCGAGCTGCTGGGAGAAAGCATCTCGTACGGATATCCGAACCGGGGGGAGTTGCAGGCCTTTCGTATATTGTGCGCGGGAGATGGCTTGCACGAGCGGGTGTAGCCCCAAACCTCCTGCCAGAAGTATGAGAATGGCGGCAATGTAGCGGGAGCCGGTGCGTAGGCGCTTGCAGCAAGGTGTTTGCATGTAGGGGGGCGGGTCAGAGGTTTCCGTAACGTTCTTTCAGGCGTGTGCGTATATCGATACACAAGCGCTTCCACTCCGGCACTTCTGCGCCTGCTTGCTCGGCTCGTGCGAGAGGGGTACCCCATATAGCTGCGTATTCTACGGGGCGGTGGCGGTTGTAGTCTACCGCGCTGCTGGGGATAAAGTCTCCCATTTTGGAGGTTTGTTCCATCTGGCGGGAGATGATTTCCTGCGGCAGGGGGAAGCCGCGCAGCTCTGCGGTGTGGCAGACTTCGCGCATGATGGTTCGGGCTCGCTCACCCTCGCCGGGCATGCTGAAGAGTTGGCGGATACTGATGCCGCCGTGTGCCAGGCAGAGCCCGTTGAAGGGGATGTTCCAAGAGAGCTTGGTCCAGAGTATTTCCTCTGCATGGCATGCGAAGGAGGTTTCTACCGGGGTGTTGCCGAAAAGCTGCGCTAGTTCCTGAGCCTGCGCCAGCCCGGAGTCCGTGGGCAGCAGCGGGGCAAAGCGAATGGCTCCACCCTCCAAGTGGCGTATCTTGCCGGGGGTATCCATCATGGCGCACACAAAGCAGAGCCCGATGAAGACCCGATCGGCCGGCACCACCTGAGCGATAGTTTCTGCATTGCCCATGCCGTTCTGGAAGGTGAGCACGCGTGTGTCTGCCTGCAGCAGCGGGGGCAGGGCGGTGGGTAGAAGCGCGTTGCAGGTGGTTTTCCAGCAGACGATGACAAGCTCTACCGGTCCGCATTCCTCCGGTGTGCGGGCTATATGCGGTGTCGGCAGGTGAATATCCCCATATACGCTCTGCACATGCAGACCGCTTGCGCGCACCGGCTCGTAGGCCGAGCGGAGGATAAAGGTGACATCGTGCCCCGCATCTGCCAAGCGCGCGCCGTAGTAACACCCCAGTGCTCCTGCACCCAGTATGGCTATCTTCATGCCGCAAATTGTAGCACTTGTGCCCGTTTTTTGCAATAAAATTTGCATTTTATGGCAGGCACACACACTTTTGCCTTGCGTTTTCGTGCGGAAAGCGTTATTAACTAATGCGTCTTAACTAAATACCGGGTAGTTTCGCCTGCCCTACAAACACAAACCAGAATCATGGGTCAACAGCACCGTAAGGAAACGAAGCGCCGCCGCCGCAGCGCCTACATCAAGCGCCAGAAGGAAATCGCCAAGAACAGCAAGAACACGACTCCCGTGCAGCTTGCTACCAAGGTCGTGAAGGCCGAGGATGCCGCCAAAGCCTGATGCGTGGCTTGTTTTTCTCTTCCGAGAGAACTTCTTAAATAAACAGAAAGCCCGGAGCTGTTCCTTACAGCCCGGGTTTTTTCTGCGCTGCCATCGGCCATAAGCTGCGCTCAGTAACAGTTGCTGAATCAGCACTCTATCCTTCATGAGTGTGCTTTCCATAACAGTCTGTCGGACTAGTCAAGAAAAAATAATTGTTGAAAAGTGTTGACAAAAATGCCGAAACAGGGTACAAAGAGCCCCGTTGACCGGAACCCCCAATAATTAGTGTAACACAGAAACTGATGAAAAGTTTTTCAGTCATATCCCTGCTTCTGACAAGCTTGGTAGTGCTTGTCGCAAGTTCCTGCTCGCAGGTGTCGCCGCAGTTGCGTGCCCGCATAGAGAAAGCGGAGGAGGTATTGGAAGCCTCCCCCGCGCCCGCGCCTCTCCCGTATGCCGAAGGCTCGTATGAACACTTTATCTGCAACAATGGGTATCCCAAGACCATGGCGATATACCGCGACAAGGAGCTGCTGCGCAAAGCAAACCGCCGCAGCACCGTACACATTTGCTTGCCGCAGCAGCGCGGGCGTTTGTATGTGGACGGCAAGGTGGCTGCGGATTGGCCTGTCTCTACCGGCGTGGACGGCCGTGAGACGCCCACCGGGAGCTACTCTGTCATTGAGAAGAAAAAGGAATATGCTTCCAATCTTTATGGCAACATAAAAGATGCCAATGGCAGAACAGTGAAGCGCAATGCGGATATCACCAAGGATCCCGTGCCGGAAGGAGGTGAGTTTGTGGGGTCTCCTATGCCCAACTGGCAGCGTCTCACTTGGGATGGCCTTGGCATGCATACCGGCAAGGTGCGAGCCGGAGAGCGCCTTTCGCATGGTTGTATCCGCACGCCCAATGAGTGGGCTCGTGAGTTGTTCGATATAACAGGCATGGGCACTCGTGTGCATGTGCAGGATGAGTTGGAACGCGCATATCCCGTGGCGAACTTGCTGCCGTTTAGTGAGCAGTATCAGGCAATTCTTAAAACTCACAATGATGCTGTGCAGGAATTAGCAGATCTTCGCAAACAGGCAGAAGCTGAAATCGCTGCACGCAAAAATGGGCAGAAAAAGGGCGGAAATGTTGCAAGTTGAGCAATTTAGCGCATTTTTTTACTTATTTAGTTTGACATCTCTCTAAGCAGGTGGTACAGTTCCCTAACGGACTGTACCATTTTTTTTAGAGTACTGTATGAAGTATGCCTCCATCAGCCTCGGCGTGGCAGCGCTTATATCGTTGTCATCCTGCCGCTATTTTCATTCTCCTTCGTTGTTGCCGGAGGATGAAGAGCGCGTGTCTGAGCTGAAAATGACGCTGGACTGGGTGCTGCATGATATGGATTGGCGCCCGGAGTATGAGGTGGGGTCGTATGAATATTTTGTCAGCCATAAGCACTATCTGGACACGCTGGTAGTATTCCGCGATGATGAATTATTGAAAAGAGCCACGGCGGATTCTCCTGTCTATATTTGCCTGTCGCAGCAGCGCGCCCGTCTGTATGTGGACGGTAAGGTTGCGTTGGATTGGCCCGTTTCAACTGGTACCGAGAAGAAACCCACGTCTGTGGGGCGCTTCAGCATTCTGGAAAAAAAGAAGGAACATTTTTCCGGCAGATTCGGATGTATTCTGGATGCGGAGGGGAATGTTCTGGTGGAAGATGCGGACTCCCGAAAACACGTTGTTCCGCCCGGCGGTAGGTGGAAGGGTGCAGAGATGCCCAACTGGATGCGCCTGACGGATAGCGGTATTGGTATGCATACCGGCCTAGTTGTGCCCGGCAAGCGTCTTTCGCATGGGTGCATTCGTATGCCGCATTCGATATCATCTCGGCTTTTCGAGATTCTGGAGCTCAGGAGTAAGGTGTACATTCAGGACGCCGTGGAGAGTTGTTTCCCCTGTCGGGAAGCTTTGGATTCCGGTGCGGAATATCGCGACCGAATCAAGAATCGTGATGCCACACAGAAAGAACTTTCTGAGTTGATGCAGGCCGCAGAGGCTAGGGCAGTGGCCGCGGAGGA
>JAZNTO010000079.1:0-15961 GCA_045591805.1 Akkermansia sp.
TATTCACTTCATGCTTGCAATGGCGGCTGCCATATCCGGCGCACGGAAGGTAGAGGACCCCGCCACCAGACAATCTGCCCCGGCCTCCGCACACAGCGGAGCCTGCACGGCACCAATGCCGCCATCCATTTGGATGTTGAAATTGAGCCCCTGCTCCTTGCGGGCGGGATCCAGCACGCGCACCTTATCCAGCACCTCGGCCATAAAGCTTTGCCCGCCGAACCCGGGCACCACACTCATCACCAGCACCATATCAAGCTCTGCCAAATAAGGCAGCACCTTTTCCACCGGTGTGGCGGGGTTCACCGCAAGCCCGGCATGGGCCCCACCCGCGCGTATAGCCGCCAACGTGGCATGCAAATCCACCGCACCCTCACGCTCCACATGAATCGTAATCATGTTCATGCCCGCCTTCAGGAATCGCGGCAGGTAGTGGTCCGGCGCATCAATCATCAGGTGAGCATCCAAATAAGCCTCTGCCGGCACGCTGTTGCGTATAGCCGCGCAAATATCCGGGCCAAAGGAGATATTATCTACAAAAGAGCCATCCATCACATCCAAGTGCAGCCAATCTGCCCCCGCTTCCAACGCGCGGACAGCCTCTGCACCAATGCTACGGAAATCACATGCCAACATGGAGGGTGCTATCAACATATACGTGTCTATATTGTTACGTTTGCGCCATAAGCATACCCTGCCCCGGCACATATTGCAAGAAAAATCTCCTAATATACGAAATGCCATACACGTGTCCCAAATCTTTGGGACACGTATGTCGTATTTCGTATTTCAAAATTATGAGTTGTGTTGGTATAATGGGTGCATGGCCAAGGTGGACCTGAAAGAGAAATGGCGCAAGAGCCCGCACCGCCCCGGCGTGTACCTGATGAAGGGAGACGGCGGCGGCATCATTTACGTGGGCAAGGCCAAGGACCTGAAACGCCGCCTGAGCAACTACTTTGCACCCTCCCGCGCCACGCTCGAGAACAGCAAAACCCGCGCCCTGATTGCCGCCATAGAGGACTTTGACTACTACGAGGTGCGCAACGACCAAGAGGCGCTCATTCTTGAGCAAAAACTCATAAAAGAGTACCGACCCCACTACAATGTGCAACTGCGGGATGACAAGCGCTACCTGCTGCTGCGGGCATCCCGGCAAGAGCCGCTGCCGCGCTTCTCTTTAGTGCGCCTGCGTAAGGATGACGGTGCGCGCTACATTGGCCCCTTTGTGCACTCCACCGCCCTCAAAGAAACGGTGGAGTGGCTCAACCACCGTTTCCGCCTACGCACCTGCACCTGCCGCCACCCCGGCGAGGAGCAATACCGCCACTGCCACGACGATGTGATACGCTGCTGCTCAGCTCCCTGCATAGGCCGCATATCGCCTGAGGAGTATCGCGCGCAGTTCGACTCTGCCCTCGGTCTGTTCGAAGGTCGCGGTCGCAAGGAGCACCTGGACGCCCTGACGCAGGAAATGATGGAAGCCTCCGATGCACTGGATTTCGAGCGAGCAGCCCACCTGCGCGATGTGCGGGAAAACATACTCAAAACCCTCGAGCCGGCTCGCCGCTTCGCCCGGAGAATGACCGACCTACCCGGCACAGTGAACCCGGATGCCGACCTTGCAGAGCTGGCCACAGCCTTGGGCATGCCTTCCCCCCCTGTTGTAATGGAGTGTTTCGATATCTCCAACCTGTCCGACAATCACATCGTGGCCTCCATGGTACGCTTCACCAACGGTCGGCCGGACAACAAAGCCTACCGCCGCTACAGAATACGCGGTGTGGATGGTCAGAACGACTTTGCCAGCATGCTGGAGGTGGTGCGCCGCCGCTACTCCCGCATTGTGTACGAAAGCAGCACACTCTTCGACAAACCGGAGGGGATGGATACTTACGCTTGGCTTCGACAACTCAGCGAGGAAGGAAAAGCCCCCATCACCGTGCCACATCTCGTGGTAGTGGACGGCGGCAAAGGGCAACTTTCCACTGCCATGCAAGTGCTGGCCGAGGTAGGGCTGCAGAGCATGCCGGTAGTAGGGTTGGCCAAGCGAGACGAGGAAATATACTTTCCACACCGCAGCGAGCCGCTCGTACTCAGCCGGGAGAGCGGAGCCCTGCGCCTGTTGCAGCGACTGCGCGATGAGGCTCACCGCTTCGCCAACAATTACAATGAATTGCTGGTTCGGCGCCGCGTGCGCGAAAGTCGGCTGGATGCCTACCCCGGCATGACCCCCAAGCGCAAGGAACTGCTACTTGCCCGCTTCCACACCCTGCCCAACCTCCGTACACGTACACCGGATGAAGTGGCAGCACTGCCGGGTATCTCCCGCGCATGGGCAGAAAAATTTTGCGAGTGGCTGAGAAATGGATAAAATACGTAGCACCCTATCCCATAGCCCAAGGAACACATACAAAAATACGGCAGAAAAATGCGAAGAGCTGCAATTTCCTGTTGATTTCTGCGCAGAATATGGCATACTGAAAGGCAGACATGGCTTCCATTAGCATAACACTCGCAGATAAAACCACCACCTATGAGCTGCCCGCTGAAATAGGCAGCGTATACAGCATAGGCCGTGCCGCGGATTGCAACCTTTCACTGCCCGATGCAGAGGGGCTGGCAGAGCACCACTGTAGCCTCACCTGCACGGAAAAAGGCTACGCCATAGCCGACTTGGGGACTGAAACCGGAACTTATGCCGGCGAAAACAAGGTGGAATATGAATTTATGGCAGAAGGTGTGCAGTATCGGCTGGGCAGCATATCACTGAGCTACAGCACCGAAGTGCGCAAAAAGGTAGTAAAGAAAACATCAGCTGAAGCTGCGGCTCGCATACGCGCTGCAGCAGCCGCCGCGGCATACAACAGCAGACAGCAACAAATAAACTACGCCTACGTAGTGCTTGTACTCTTGGGCGCATTCTATGCCGGCATGGCACTCTACAGCTGGCAGCACACAGGGAATCCCCTACCCATCTTCCTGCGCTGAAACGCACCACTTCTGCGAGTGCTTTTCCTCTGCAGCGGGGGCAGAGTATGCCCTTGACATGCGGAGGACAAAAGGGTAATATGTGGGTATCGTTACCGTTCGTATGAGAATCCGCAGAACCATAAGTCTGCTACTGGCAATAGCTGTGCCGCTGGAGGCGTGGGAAGCCGCCCCTGCACCCCGCGACACGGTGGCACGTACTACCACAGCACTTTGCCGCGAACTCACCGCCTCCACGAAAGCGATAGAGAGCCTTCTGCTTACTGTTACAGACACCACAACAGCAGAAGCCGCTGCGCCGCAGATTCGCGCACAGCAGGAGAGAGTGCGAGAGCTGCTGGCGCACTTAGAACATGCGCCGGCCGACTCGCAAACCGGGCAGGAAATCATGCAAGCCATGATGACGATTACCCATATCTCGCAGAGATTTCTACCGCTTATCACCTACTTGCAGGCTCAGAATGCCTATGGCTCTGCACAGCTGGCAGCAGTGCTACGGGACCACGAGGGAGCCGGCGATGCGGAAACGGTATTCCCCCACACTATGGTATACGAGGACATGTGCAGCTTGGCAGGCGAGCTGCTCTACATCCTGAGAAAAACCACAGATGCATACACGGCACGCGCTGCTACTCTGGCCATACGCCGTGGACTCACTCGCCAGCAGGCTCTGGCAGAAAAGCTGCAAGAGTTGCAACCGCCTCCTCCGGAAGCGGCCACTCAACTGCAACAGGTGCACCGGCGGCTCCGAGAATTGCATGCAGAGCTTGCGGCAGAAGCCGCTAGGCTGAGCCAGGCTACTTACTACGCAGAGCCGGAGCTGCACGACACTTTGGCAGAGTATGCCACAGCACTTCAAAATGCCCATGCAACGCACTGATTACCACACACACACACCGCTTTGTCGCCATGCCGAGGGAGAACCGGAGTCCTATGTGCAGCAAGCATTGGCACTGGGGCTGCATGCATACGGCATATCAGACCATGCCCCAATGCCCCCGGAGCAGGAGCCATTCGACGACTGGCGCATGCTCTACGCAGAGCTACCGAAGTATCGGGAGTGGATAGAGAGGGCAAAAGCCGCCGCCGCAGGCACGGGGTTGAGCATCCTAGCCGGTCTGGAGTGCGATTGGCTGCCGGATATCGAACCTTGGGTGCGCGAGCTGCGCCGCAGCGGCGGGTGGGACTACCTCATCGGCTCGGTGCATTATCTGCCCCACCTCGGCTCGGTGGACGATGCCCTGTATGCCAACAAAAGCATAACCGGCAATACGGAGGAAGACTGGCGGCTGTACTGGCAAAGCCTCACCGCCATGGTACACAGCGGGCTGTTCGACATTGTGGGCCACATCGACTTGGTAAAGATATGGGGGCGAGTGCCGCAAGGCGAGCTAATGCCCTACTATGCCCCAGCCTTGGAGGCGCTGGAAGAAAGCGGCATGGCAGTGGAGCTCAACACCGCCGGGTGGCGCAAGCACTGCGCAGAACAATACCCCGGTCGGACTCTGCTACGCGAGCTTCTGGAAAGACGCATTCCCTTGGTCATCAATTCGGATGCTCACCGGCCGGAGCACTTGTCGCTTGCATGGGAGCAAGCTCTTTCCCTCTTGCAGGAGCTCACCGGCATGCGCCTGCGCCAATTCGACATTCCCGCAGCCAATAACCCCCATACCATTCTTAAGGCTTATGGACCTCTTTGATTTTGCCGCTCAGAACACCCCCACACCGGAGAAAGCTCGCTACGATGAGCTCTGCGCCGTCATCCGCCGCAACAACGAGCTTTACTATGCTCAGGCTGCCCCGGAAATAACCGATGCAGAGTACGATGCCCTATACCGCGAGCTGGAGGCTCTGGAGGCTGCTCACCCGGATTTCGTGACCCCCGAATCCCCCACCCAGCGCGTAGGCAATGACCTGACGGAAGGCTTCCGCAAAGTACGCCACCCGCGCCCCATGCAAAGCATAGACGACATTTTCGAGCACAAACCGGAGCAAGGAGAAACAGATGCCGAGCTGGTGGAGTTCTACAACCGCTTGTGCCGCAGTCTCGGACAAGAGGCACCTCAAGTCGTCGTAGAGCCCAAGATAGACGGCTGCGCCGTGACTCTCATGTACCGCAACGGGCGCCTGGCCTACGCTGCCACTCGTGGGGACGGCACCACGGGAGACGACATCACCGCCAATATCCTGACCATAAAGAGTATTCCCCGCCGGCTTCCGGAAGGAGCCCCCTCCCTGCTGGAGGTTCGCGGAGAAGTCTACATGCCTTTTGCCGACTTCAACCGCCTGAACGAGCAGCGCGATGCCGAGGGGCAGCCCGCCTTAGCCAATCCACGCAATGCCACAGCCGGCACCATCAAGCTGCTGGATGTGCAGGAAGTTGCCGCACGTCCGCTGGCTTTCTTGGCTCACGGCCTTGGAGAATACGAGGGCGAGCCCCTGCACACGGCAAACGATTTCGTCGACCTGCTTGCCCGCTTAGGTATACCGTGCAATAGCCCCGTCATCCGCGCGGAAGGCCTTGCGACCGTGCGACAAGCCGTGCAAGACATCAATACCCTGCGCCATGAGCTGGGCTATGGGACGGATGGAGCCGTCATAAAACTGGCGAATTTCTCCCTGCGCGAGGCACTGGGGTCTACAGCACGCGCCCCCCGCTGGGCTGCAGCTTTCAAATACCTGCCGGAACAGAAAGAAACAACCCTCCGCTCCATCACCATACAAGTGGGGCGCACAGGGGTACTCACCCCCGTGGCCGAGTTGGAGCCCGTACAACTCTCCGGCACCACCGTCTCCCGCGCCACCCTGCACAACCAAGACGAAATCGCACGCAAGGACATCCGCATAGGCGATACGGTGCTGGTGGAAAAATCCGGCGAAATTATCCCCGCGATTGTGCATGTCAACAAAGCCAAACGCCCGGACGATGCGCAGCCCTACAGCCTGTACGAAGCCGTGGGCGGTGTGTGCCCCTGCTGCGGTGAGCCTATTTCGCAGGAAGACGGGCAAGTAGCTTGGCGCTGCACCAATTTCACCTGCACCGCGCAGGCCGCCATGCGCACCTCGCACTTCTGCAAGCGCGAAGCGCTGGATGTGGAAAGCCTCGGTGGCACTGTGGCGGAGGCGCTTGTGCGCAGCGGTTACATCTCATCCCCGCTGGATTTATTCTCCCTTTCTGTAGAGCAACTCGGAGCCCTGAACCTCGGCACAGAGGATGAGCCCCGCCGCTTCGGCGAAAAAAACTCAGCCAAAGCGCTCGAAGCCCTCAACCGCGCCCGCACCCTCCCCCTCGACCGCTGGCTCACCGCTTTCGGCATTCCGGGTATCGGTGTCACCACAGCCAGAGAAGTAGCTACATATCACAAAGATATGCAACAGCTGGCCGCCTCGGACTACTTGGCAGCTCTCGCAGAGCTGGAGGTAGGTGTAGCGCGCTACAACGCACTCAACCCCAAATCCCGCAGCAACAAAGATGCAAACCGCACTGTGTTGGAAAACGAGCGAGCGACACTGCGCGACTCCCTGCAACAGCGGGCACAAGCCTACGAGCAGAGGGGCTTCCTAGCCCTGCTTCCGGACGGCGGCAATAAGCTAAAGCTCAGCAACCCCATCGGCTCTGTATCTACACACAAGCTGCAAGAGTGGTTTGCAGCAGAGGCAGGACAACATGTCATAGAGACACTGCACAAACTGGGTATTAACCCACTTTCCTCTACATACAGCGAGCAGAACACACCCACAGACGGGCCTCTGGCGGGCCTCACTTTCGTGCTCACCGGAGCCCTTAGCCGCC
This sequence comes from Akkermansia sp., assembly GCA_045591805.1. Lineage (GTDB taxonomy): Bacteria > Verrucomicrobiota > Verrucomicrobiia > Verrucomicrobiales > Akkermansiaceae > Akkermansia. Next base: position 6,785 of record JAZNTO010000079.1, read on the forward strand.
CGCGCCCTGAGTTCGAGAGGCTTATTGCAGAAGCCGGAGGCAAAGCAACGGGTAGTGTCACCAAGAAAACCGGCTACCTAGTGGCCGGAGAAGGCGGCGGCAGCAAACGAGAAAAAGCAGTAAAGCTCGGCATCCCCATCATCGATGAAGCCACCCTGCTCTCCATGCTGAAAGGAGAACAAGCATGAGCGACAAAGCATTGATATACGGCACGATAGCCATCGATACTCTTATAACTCCGGCCGGGAGAGCAAACTCCGTACTGGGAGGCAGCGGGATTTATGCCGCACTGGCGGCTCGACTGGTCACGGCCGAGATGGCACTGGTAGGTGTTGTGGGTACGGATTTCGAGGAGAAATACCGCCTTGCCATGGAAGCGCGCGGCGTGAGCATGCAGCATGTGGCACAGGTAGAGGGGCAAACCTTTGCCTGGACCGGGCAGTACGAAACAGACATGAACAACCGTACAACGGTGAGCACCGTGGAGGGGGTTCAGGAACACTGGAATATGCAGCTGGAGGACGGGCTGCAAGCCTGTACTCTGGCAGTGGCCACAAATGTGACCCCGCCGCTGCAGTGCCGTATGCTGGAGCAGTGCACAGGGGCTGTGTTCCGCATGGCGGACTTCATGAAAAGCTGGATTATCCGCGAGAGGGAATATACTCGTAAGCTGCTGAGCATGGTGGATTTGGCGCTCATGAACGATGAGGAAGCTCGCGAATACGCCGCTACAGAGGACAGCTTAGAGGCAGGTTACAAGCTGCTGGAGGCCGGGCCGCGCTATGTCATCGTAAAGCACGGCAGCGCCGGCTCCACACTTTTCCACCGCAAGGAGACGGGAGACGTGCGCCTGTTCCGCTGCCCCGCTTGGCCGCTGGTGCATGCGGTGGATCCCACCGGAGCGGGAGATTCCTACATGGGCGCTCTGGCCGGCTATCTGACCCACTGTCTCAACGGCGGAAACCCAAGCTGGGCGGACATGAAACGCGGTGTTGCCATGGCCACTGTCGTGGCTGCCGCTGTGTGCGAGAAATTCGGCACCGTCTCACTCTTTGCCCTAAGCCGCAGTGAACTGGCGCGCCGCATGGAACAATTCCGCGAGATGACAGAGTGGAACTGACGGGAAGTCGGATGTAGAAGTTTGGATTTTGGAGGGTGGAGAGGCTAAGCTGAGTCTCTTTACTTATCCGCCGCGTTTTGTTCCTGCTTACGGCGGGCGAGGCGGAGTTGTATCAGCACCCGGCGGCGGCGAGCATTGAGGCGGAAAGCAGCGTAGAGAAACAGGCAGCCGAGGAGAAGCAGGAGGCAAGCACTACCGAGAGGGTTTACCCCCAGACGCAGAGGGATGCTGAGCGAGGAAAGGAAAAAAGCAACGCAGCCGGCAAGTAGTAGCCAGTGATTTCTATAATCCGCCCCATAATAAATGATGCTCAGCGCATAGCAAAAAGCCAAGGGAGCCGTAAGGAAAGGCATATTCACCAGCATGAGCAGCGGCACAGATACCAACGACAAGCCGCCGAATGCCAGTAGAGAGTAGGTAAACACAGCTCGCTTCTGCCGGCGGGCAAAGCGGGCATGCAGGGGCAGAGCCACCGCTACCGGTACCAGCCACAAAGCAGAGAGAATTCCCCAATCCGCGCCGCTCAATTCAACATCTCCGAGCAAGTGCCGGGGAAAAATGACCAATGCGTAGAATACACACAGAAACAAGGAAAATGCCACCGGAGCGAGTCTTCCGAAGGGAGCATAGCCCGACCGCCGGGTAAGGATACACCAAGCGCCACCCACAGCCCACAGCATTAGCATAGCAGACAAGCACACCCACAGCCAAGCGCGCCCCATGGAAGCATGCGCACCGCTTACAGCCCACCAAAGAAGAGCCATCTCCACCACGGAACCGGCCCCCAATGCTACCACAGCAGAGCGCCACGGATGCAACACCGGCAGCACCAGCAAGCCTCCTACATAGATAAGTCCCATTTGCCACAGCGGCAGCGTATACACACAGCACTGCACCAGCACCAACACCACAAGCCAGCTGAGACAAGCAAAAACAGCCGCAACCTCCGCAGAGCGCAGTCCATGCCGCCCGGCCACAAAATACCCACTCCACAACAGCCCCGGCACCAACAGTAGACTCACCACCTGAACCCCCTTATGCAGTGTCTCCCAATAGCTGTACAGCCCCATACCCACTGCCACCAGACACATGAGCACCGCCATGCCCCCCAAAGCCCACACCAATACTGCAGGAATCCCCTGCACCTCAGTGGATTCGGACACTACAGACTTAGCCGGCACAGAGGAAGCAGAGCCGACCGGCGAAGCGGAATTCGGCTCAAGCGGAAGCGATGCATGGGGTGGCTGGTTTTCCATATTTTATTTGCGGCGGCGTCTTGCTGGCTTGCGGGAGGTGGCTTTCTTACGCGATGCAGCCTTACCTTTCTTACGAGTTGCTGCACCACGCCCGCGAACGGTTGTCTTGCGCCCACGCGCAACCTTTCTGCGAGAGGAAGCGCCCTTGCCTCGGGAGACAGCTCTTCTGCGGGAAGCGGTGGATACCGGTCTGTAGGCGGCCTCGTTCACGGGGGTACGAGCCGTTTCATTGGCCTTGGTAAAGGCTGCACGCTGATCGCGAAGGGAAAAACTGGAGCCGTGCTGTGCTGCAAAATGGCTACGATATGCGGGATCCACCTGGCTGATATGGACGACAGAATCCGGGTAATCACGCAAGCCTAGTTTTTTGCCGCTCACATACTGGTACTGGCAGGAAACCAGCACCATGCAGAGCAGGCACATCATCAGGGAGGTGATACTTTTGCCGTTCATAATCACAGAATAGTGTTCAGAATGCGGAAAGGGATGGAGATGATAGAGGATACCAAGTTGTATATCGTACTGCACGATGTCAGGAAAAAAGCACAGAAAAACAATAGGACAACACGACTAAAGCAGTGAAACATGGTATGAGCGATTTTTCCGAGCATAATCTTCCTGTTTTGAATGTAACGGCGTCTTTATACCACAGCAAAAGCAGTTTGCCAACACCAAATCGTGACAGAAATTATTTTCCGCGCCCGCCACCTTTCACAGGCTTAGCGGGCCACACCATGCTGTCCGGGTCGTAGGGTGGATCGGTAGCCAGCTCCATGTCCTTGAAGCGAATACTCTCGTACACCTCTGCCGCTGTGGGGGAAATGAAACTCGTGCGGAACAACTGGTAGAGCGGTTTACCATCCTCCGAGGTGGCACCTCCCTCCTCATCCACATCGTCTATCAGCAAACAGAAGCCGAAGTTGCCACCACCGATTTCGGATATCAACACCTGCATCTCATACCACTCTCCGGCCTTTACATCGAATGCCTCCCCTCCTACAAAGCCGCCGAACTGCTCGTTCCAGAACTCGCAGGATTCATATGCCGTAACCTCCTTACCCCGCAGAGCATCGGGATTGGAGAGGACATGCAGACCATTCCAAGCAGCTGTTTTCAAGTCGTGGAATCCGCAAGAGAGCACATTGCGCCCATTGAACCGCACAGCCATGAGCGAGTCAGCCGCGCCCACAAAGCGGAAGCGGCCGCTCTTGGGAGCCTGCACTTGCGCGCGATACAATGCCACCCAACGGCTGGGTTTAAGCCCCAGCTTTCCCTTGGGATCGTAGGCGTTGGAGGCTTCCTGATCCATGCAATTCGGCAGGTAGAAGCAGGAGGAATACAGGCGTGTTTTCGCCTCGCAATAGGGAGCAAACACACTCGTATTCCACCCGCCGTTGTAAAACTGACTGAGCGCAGAAAGCACCGCGCGGTTTGCCGTGGCATCCTTCATCTTGGACGGCCCACCATTGGGCGTCTTCTTCATATCCCAGAAACGCCCCACAAAAGCATTCTCCGCCTTTTCCGAGCTTCCCATACCTGAGCCGCCCCCTTGACCAAAGCCCTCGCCCAGCCCATCGCCATCTCCCAATCCGCTGCCCAGGACATCGCCATCCATGCTCAGCCCCTCGGAGTCGATTTCCACATCCGTCATAAACGAGGTATCCTCCGTAGAATCCGCCACAATAAGGCTCACAGCCGGTGAAGCGGGGCGCACATTGCTGTGCAACTCTTTGAACTGCGGCTGCTCAGGACCACTGCTTTCCTCCTGCGGCGTATACATCACGAACGCAGGGAGCTGCTTATCCTCTATAAAAACATTCACGCACCAGAAAACAAGCCCCAGCAGCAGCACAAGCCCGAGAGAAAGAGAAACGGCGAATACACGCCGTATTTGCGTCTGCCTATGCAGATAAAGGTCGACATTCTGCTGAGTTCTGAATCTTACCGCCATAACTTGATACTGCCATTATAGAAAACAGGCAGAGCATGTCAAGCTCCGACTTCGCGAATCGACACATTTTTGTACTCCGGGCTTGCATTCGAGCGACAAAACATTACAATATGTCGCATGCGCCTCCCGGAAGACAAGCGAAAATCCCTCTGCATGCAGCTCTGTGCCTACATGGCTACCCACCCGCAGCGGCGCGATACGGCCCGGCAGATACTGGACTTCGTACTTCAGACGCCGGATTGTTTTGAGCGGAGCCACATGACCGGCCACATCACCGGCTCTGCCTGGCTGCTGAATCCGGACGGCGACAAAGCACTCCTGACCCTGCACCGCAAGCTGAAGCTTTGGGTACAACCCGGCGGACATGCAGATGGGGATGCGGACATACTGCGCGTTTCCCTGCGGGAGGCGGAGGAGGAAAGCGGAATCTCCGGCATCCTACCCCTGAGCCGGGATATTTACGATGTAGACATCCACACCATCCCGTACCACGCCCCTACAGCCACCCCGGAACACCTGCACTACGACATACGCTACCTCCTGCAAGCGCCGCACGAGTACTACGCCATATCGGACGAGTCGGACGCGCTGGGGTGGTTCCACCCCGCAGAACTGGACAGGCTGAACCCGGCTGTAGATGACGCCGTATTGCGGCTGGCAGCACTGCGTCCGAACGCCAAAAGCGAAGAAAGCGATAGATTGTGACGCAAAACAGGCTTGACCTCGCGGGAGACTTATCGCATGATAGGGAGCGTGAAATTCTTTTCCTTATCAACACTGATACTGGGTGCAGCCATTCCGGTACTGTGCACAGGGTGCAAGCCCCAGGCACCGGATTTGGAACGGCAGCGCGCCGTGGATGCCAGCAACGAGCAGCTGCGCACCAAAATAAGCGACATGCAAAAACGTATCCGCGAAGCCGGCGAAGGTATCCCGGATCTCGCAGAACAGATAGACGACAAGCAACAGGCCATCAACACCACGCTTTCTCGAAAAATCAGCCTCCGCCGCACAGAGACAAACCTTCGGCTCCGCTACATCGAGCTGGATAGCAGGCTCAAAACCTTCCGCGCAGAATTTGCCGCCATGCAAAACGATATTGCCAACCGCAGCACAGACGCCCAGCCATGAGTATTTCCACCCAGAAACCCAGCCCGGAAGAAGAAGCGGATTTCGCCGATATTGAATTCTGCAAGCGTCCCGACACCCCGGAGCCGGCGCCCGAAACAAATGAACCGGCAAACACCCCGGAGCCGGAAGAAGCAGAACAACCGGAAGCCCCCCAAAAAGAACAGCCGACTCCCTTAGATGAGGACGCTACGGAGAAGAGCGTCTCGAAAGCTCCTGATACGGAAACGAAGGAAGAAACGCAGAAAGAAGACACGAAGCCAAGCAAAAAGAAGAAGGGAGAAAAAAGCGGAGCAAAAGGCGTGTTCCTGGATATCCTCTTGGTGCTTCTTCTGCTGGCAGTTCTGGGTGGCGGTGGCTACTATGTAAAGCAGCAGATGGATCTTTACCGGGTACCCACCCCCATGGAAATTGCCCTTTTGGAAAACGCCCGCCTGCAGAAGCAGCACGATGAGCTGCTGGACGCATATTACCGGGCAGACGAGCAAATCGCCATGCGCAAGCGCCTTGCAGAAGAGAACGCAAAACTCGCAGCCCTTCTGGCAGAGTGCAACAAACTGGAAGCCTCTATTGCCAGCCACCGCAACAATGTGCTGGCCATGCAGCACGATATCCGCACGGCAGACAAGGAGAGCCGCGCCATCGCAAACAGCCTCCTGCCCGGCCTTCCCATAGGAGATGCTGTCACCTCGCGAGGGCTTGCGCTCAAGGCCGCCGTTATCTACCGCATGGAGGGTAAGCTCATCACCCTGCGTTCCCCGGAAGGGCAGATTCGCGTACCGCTGCGTGAGCTTGTCAAGAAAGACCTGCCCCGCCTGGCGCGTTACGCATTCGGCGAGATAGATCTTATCGACATGAGCGACTTCGACGCCAATGGTAACGCCCCGGACAAAGCTACAGACAGCGCCCCTGCTCCCACACCGTCAGCCGTCCGCACAGAGCCGGACTACGAGCAGAGCTCCGGCGCGCCTACAGTGGACACCGGCGCCGGCAGCACTATCACCGCTCCGGCTGCACCCGCAAGCTCCGGTGCCACTTGGGATGCGCCCACCGGTGAGCTGCCATTCTGATTTTATCCGAACCGGATAACTATATAAACACCTATGAAACGCATTCTAACAGCCGCAGTCTTTGGTATCGCCCTTGCTCTTGGTCTCCAAGCCGCCGAGGTCATAAAGCTGACTCCCGAGTACGAGAAATTTCTGGAGACCCGCCCAAGGCCGAACATCACCATAGAAGCCAAGAAAAAGCTCAATGCCTACTACAAGGAGCTGGATGTCGCCCGCAAAGCGCTGGCACGCGAAGGTGAGTTCGGCGGAGACTATGCCTATATCGTCTCCGCTGCGGATTTGAAACCCAGCTACAACAGCCGCTCCAAAAATGTGGAAAATTTCACACGCGGGAGGTACTATTTTGTGAACTCCGGCCGTTTCTCTATGAATCTCTTTGAGGAAGATTCCGAACACCCGCTGCTTCTTGTATCGGAAGAAGACGTGGTGGAAATAGAGAGTAATCGCCATCTGGTGTTCACCCTGACAGAAGAGAGGACAGACAAGAAGCAGACTTTCCGCAGCTCAGTATTCCGCAAAACCGAGCAATACGAGAAAGCTCTCAAATCCCGTAAGAAATCCAAAAACAAAAAATCTCGCAGGTAAAGCCGGACTTCAGATTCAGCATTTGCGAAAATAAAGCACCCCATCCTTGACCAAGCGAGCAAGGATGGGGTGCTAAATTGGATACAAGTCTATTTTACTCCGCAGCCACCACACCATCGCGGATGATGAGCGTGCGATCCCCGCGGGCAGCAATCTGGGAGTCATGCGTCACAATGACGAGCGTCTTGTCGCCCTCGTCTGCCAGCTCGAAAAGGAGGTCGAGAATCTGGCGGCCGTTGCGGGAGTCCAGATTTCCGGTGGGCTCATCCGCAAAAATAAGGGAGGGATTGTGCGCGAGGGCGCGGGCTATAGCTGCGCGCTGCTGCTCGCCGCCGGAAAGCTCATTGGGAAGGTGGTCCATGCGGTCTCCCAAACCGACACGCTCCAGCAAAGCCATGACGCGCTCCGTGGCCTCGCTTCCGGCCACAGCCGTGGCGAGGGACGCATTCTCGAGCGCGGTGAGCTCCGGCATGAGCATGTAGTTCTGGAAGATGAAGCCCATAGTCTTGTTGCGGAAGAGGGCGCGGCGGCGCAGACTCAGAGCGTATATGTCCTCGCCATCCACCAATACCTTGCCCTGCTGCGGCTGCTCCAGCCCGGCCAAGGTGTACATAAGCGTTGTTTTGCCGGCTCCGCTGGGGCCGCAGAGAAACACTTTCTCTCCACGCTTTATATTGAGGCTGAGTCCATGCAACACCTCCACCGTCTTGCGGCCTATGGTGTAGCTCCGGTGCAGATTTTCCGCTATTATCATACGTTGCGAGTCAGTTCGATGTTGTCTATCAGGCGTACGGAACCAAAGAAAGCAGCTACTGCCAGCAAAGCCGGACGGCTCTCATCCTCCACAGCGTGCAGGTGCTCAGCATCCACCAGTTCCACATAATCCGGCACCACATCCGGTATGGACTCCAGTGTATTGCGCACGGCTGCACATACAGCAGTGGCAGACGCACCGGAGCCGTAAGCCTCCGCGGCGGCCAGCAAAGCACGGCGTATCGCCGGCGCAGCCGCGCGGTGCGCGGGAGAGAGACGCACATTGCGGCTGGAGAGAGCCAAGCCATCCTCCCCACGCACAATCTCGGCACCATGCAGGGAGATGGGCATATCCAAATCCCGCACCATGCGGCGCAGAATAGCCAGCTGTTGGTAATCCTTTTTACCGAAGATAGCATCCGTAGGCTGCACGAGGTTGAAAAGCTTGTTCACCACCAGACACACCCCGGCAAAGTGCCCCGGGCGCTTAGCTCCACACAACACGGTAGAAAGATGAGTCTCCTCCAGCGCTATGGAGCGGTCCTTGCAGTACATCACCTCCGGCGTGGGCATGAACACCACATCCACACCACAGCTGCGGCAGGTCTCCAAATCCGCCTCAGGCGTCTGCGGGTAGGTCGCCAAATCCCCCGCGTTGTCAAACTGTACGGGGTTCAGGAACACGCTAGCCACCACACACCCCTCCGCTCCGGCCAATTCACGCGCCTGTCGCAGCAGGGTGGCGTGCCCCTCGTGCAGGGCTCCCATGGTGGGCACCAGCACGACTCGCTTGCCGCGCACGGGTGCCAGCTGTGCGCGCAACTCTTCCTTGGTACATGCAATCTGCATGCACCGCACTATAGCACCGCCCGCCTCTCATTTCAAGCACAACCTATGTCCTAAATCTGCTTGCACTTGCGTTTTTTTCTGACAATTTTTGAACAATACACAAAGAAAGTTCGACAAAGCTATATCGATGTGATATGGTATCGCTAATCGGATTTTTATGAACAGAAGCACCACTTCCGCATTATTGGGGCTGGCCGTCACGGCCACGCCGACCTTTGCGCAGGATACAGCCCCCGCCGTCCCCCAAGAGCAGCCCGCTGTGCTGCAAGCACCGGCTATCGACCAACAGGCGCTTGTGCAGGACCCGCAGATTGTACGCGGCAAACTGGAAAATGGGTTCAGCTACATCATCCGCCCCACTAAGGAGCCGGCAGGGCGTGCCAGCGTACGCCTCTATGTAGCCACCGGGTCTCTGGACGAGCAGCCGGAGACGAGCGGTATATCCCACTTCCTGGAGCACATGGT
>JAZNTO010000080.1:0-23185 GCA_045591805.1 Akkermansia sp.
CCTCTCTTTATCCTCTCCGGCACCCCACCCGGAAGGTTGTATCCGGTGGTGCAGCATCCCTGCTGCTCCGTGGTGCCTCGGAAAGTCCGTAAATGAAAAACTGCCTCACCCGGCCGTAGCTTAGCGACTCGCAGCTGTGCGGCGTTCGCTCGCTCTTTCGGGCTGCCCCGTGACGGGGTGCCGCAAAGTATACACGAAACGCCGCGCCACGTCAAGCGTATTTTTTGAAAAAATTATTTTTTCTGTGTAGTCCGTTATACTCGCACCCCGCATTACGCATTGATATAGCAGACGTTTACGAAGATATAAAAAAATCACTTTTTCTCCGACTTTAAGGCGGAACGGGAAAGAATTTCGGCAAAAGGCAGAACTTTTGCAGCAATTTTGTGCCCCTGCTCTGCGGCTTTTCGGCACCAAACTTCCATCTGCACGGCATCCGGGCGGCCGTCTTTGAAGCCAAGGGCATAAATATCTGCCATACTGAACTGCCCGTCTGAGCCTTTTCCCACATCTGCATACCGCTGCGCATATTCTACAGCCTGTAGTATGTCCACCTTTCCGCTGAACCCCATGTTGTGGTAGTGTACCATCTCTGCCAGAGCTGTCGGCTCCGCTGCATCTGCTGCCCGCTGCAGAGCAGGCAGGTAAAATTGCGGGTGAGCACGTTCGGCCATTTTTTCGGAAGCAAAAATAGCGGCTGCCTTGTAGCTCCCCAATTCAACTGCACGCTCTAGGAATTCTGCAGCCTGCGGCTCTGCAGAGTCTGCCACATATATGCAGTACAGATACTGCTCCAGACATTGCTCTGCAGTAAGTTGCGATATTTTCTCCACAGAAACCGGGCTTACCTCCTGCGCCCGCTCAACACGCCGCAGTATTTCTGCCGCCAAGTAGACGCCCTGTGCTGCAGCACGTCCCAGCCAAAAACGTGCAGCTGCCGTATTTCGCAGCACACCTTCCCCGCGGGCGTTGAGCTCCCCCAAGGCTATACAGCAGTTCAAATCCCCGTGCATAGCACCGGTAAACCACCACTGAGCCGCAGCGGCAGAGTCCTTCTGCACGCCGTATCCCCTCCGGTGGCACAGCCCGACCCAGTAGCAAGCTTCTGCGTTTTCATGGCGGGCGACGCGCAGATACAGCTTGTAAGCGCGCGCCTCATCTTTCTCCACTCCCTCGCCTATAAAATATGCCCAAGCCAGCATGAGCACGGCGGAATCGCTGCCGGCATTGGCGGCGCGCACCATATAGCCGCGCGCTTTCTGCGTGTCTTTAGGTGCTAGAATGCCAAAGTGATAGATTTTCGCCAGCTCGCACATGCAATCCTTATTTCCGCCTTGGGCTCCGTGGGTATACCACTCTATGGCCTTTTGCACATCCTGCTCGAGTCCCAGCCCGTAGTAGTAGCACAGCCCCATCACCATACAGGACTCCGGGTTGTGCACAGAGGCACGCAACAAGAGTTCGCGGCCATTCCATAGCTCCGGAGCCTTCTGCTCTGCATGAACAGGTGCGCACATAAACAGGGCTAATACCGCACTGCACAAAATACGGATAAAACGTGTGGCTTTCATACGTTCTTGTTGGAAAAAATTCTATACCTCCTCAGCGAGGTCATCGTCTGTAAAGAGGGGTGTCTCTGCCTCGGGATCCACGGCTATGTCGTCCTGCTGCAGCTCGGTGTCATCCGGGTCTTCTGCCAAATCGTCATTGGCACCGGGAGCGGTCAGGACAACATGTTTTGTACAAAAGCTGCGAGGCTTGGTAAAATCTGCCATGGTCTCAGTGTAAGCAGTATGCTTGTACTCACAACCGGCATGCGCCAAGGCTCCGGATGTGCGGCAGAGGCGCATGCCCTTGCTGCGCATACCGGCGGGGGTCAGGCGTATGGGGCCCATGTGGTAGCCAAGTTTCTGCGCCTGAAGCATAGCGCCCACCCAAATAGGGAGAGCCAGGGTGCCGCCATAGGCCTTATCCGCTATGGTGGTGGGGCGGTCGAACCCCACCCAGACAGCAGCGGTGATATCTGAGGTAAAGCCACAGAACCAAGCATTGCGGTAAGCATTCGTGGTGCCGGTCTTGCCGCCGGCGGCCGCCTTGAATCCCAGACGTTGCATACTACCGGCTGTACCGCCGGGCTTAGTTATCTGCTGGAGGATTTCGGCGGTTGCGTTGGCGGTGCGTTGGCTGTAAACGCGGCGAGCAGCATTCGGATTGTGCCAAATAAGGCGGCCGGAGGAATCTGTGATACTCTGTATGATGTAGGGGGTGGGGCGCACGCCGCCATTGGCAAAGGCAGTGTAGGCTCCGGCTACCTCCAGCGGGGAGGCTTCCCATGTGCCCAGATAAATAGTAGGACCCGGCTTTTTGGGAGGCTGCGGGAAGCCGCTCATGAGGGCAGTGTTGATGACGTTTTGCAATCCGGCGCGCGCGCCAACGCGCACAGACATGGTATTGCGACTCTTGAGTAGCCCCCAGCCGGCCGGATGGGCACCGGTAAAACGGCCATCCGAGTTGCGGGGACTCCAGCGCTTGGCACCCGGGATTTCACCGGGCTGCAGGCGGGCATCGGAAATCATGCTGCGGGGGCTTCCACCGCGCTCGAAAAAGGTGGAGTAAACAATCGGCTTGAACAGCGAGCCCACTTGCCGGCGGCTTTGCAGAGCGCGATTGAGGGGAGATTCCGTGCTGTCCCGCCCACCCACAACGGAGAGTAGTGCCCCGGTGGCATTGTCTATCATCACGCAAGCGGCTTGCACATACTTGGGAGCGGGGCGCACTGCCTCCGGTTTGAGGCTGCGCAGCAGAGCCTGATACTGGGCGCGGGTCTGGTGCGGGTAGCCCCGGCGCTTCTCCAGCATCTCCACCAAGCGGGAGTCCAATTCACGCATCACGGCGTCCTGCAGGTCTACATCCAGCGTGGTGCGCACCACCAACCCGCCGGAATACATGGTCTCCTCCTTCAGGCGCTCCTCGCGGGTATCGAGCATTTCCAGTATATGGTCTACCTCGCTGCGGATGAGATCCAGCGCGTAGTTGTCGATACCGCGGCGCTCGGGTTTATTGGTGACAATCTGCTCTGCCAAAGCAGCCTCGTACTGGTTGCGCGTTATCTTGTCGTGCTCCACCAATAGTTTGAGCACCTTGTCGCGCTGTATTTTGGCTGAGGATGGACTGCGATAGGGAGAAAATTCGTTCGGGCTGCACACGATACCGGCCAGCATAGCAGCCTCTCCAATGGTAAGCTCGCGCGGTTCCTTGCAGAAATAGCCGTTTGCTGCCTGTTTGAGCCCCAAGAAGGTATGCCCCCAGAACACTCGGTTTATGTAGCAGGTGAGAATGGTTTTCTTGTCGTATGTAGCCTCTATGCGGCGGGCAAGTGCCATTTCCGTGAACTTGGCATCGAAACTGCGTTTGCTGTGGTTGTACGTGTTCTTGGCCAGCTGCATGGTGAGCGTGGAGCCGCCCTGTGTGGTTCGCCCATGCTTAAACACCTGAGCCACAGCACGCAACATACCGCGAGGGTCTATACCCCCGTGTTGCCAGAAGGAGCGATCCTCCTGCATGATGAGTGCATCGATAAAATACTGCGGTACCTCACTCTCCAAATTCGTGATACTGCGGCGATTCTCACCATGCAACGTGCCGATTTCGTTCCCCTTGCGATCCAGCACGATGGTACGCTCCGGCATACGCATGACTTGCGTCAGGTCATACCGCCCGGACTTGATAGCGTAAAACACTACCAAGAAAAAACCTAGTACAGTGCCCACAAATGCCCCGCTGATGAGAATGCGTAGCGTCCATTTCACAACCGAGGGAAGCTTGCGGGTGATATAGGCAATCATCCGGAATGGGAAGAAAAGCCATGTACAAATACCCTTCCACAAACTAGTGCCTTTTTGTGGTGGCGCTGCCAAATCTTTCCAAGGAGAATCATCTGAGTCCATGCGAGGAGGGGGGGTACACTTCCTGTATTCACGTTTCGGCCCCGGGGTACCGAAAGCACTGTCAGGATCCGGAGCCTCGCTGTGTAGCACACGCCTGCCATCCGGCCCGGGCGGAGTTTGCAGCGGGTCTTCCATATCCATATAGCCCGGGAGAGGCGCCGGGGACGGAATACGGGTGGGGGGAACATGCTCTCCTGCGGCATCCGGTTCTTCTGCGGCGTCGAATCCGGGGTTCTGTACGCGCCTGCGAGGCGCAGCCTGCCCATACACAGGTACTCCACCGCGGGGAGGATTGCCCGTGGAGGTGTCTGAGCCGGATTTATAGCGAGCGCACATTCTGTTACTTGGGGGAGAATACCATATTTCCCGCAGCGGAGCAAGCTAAAAACAAACGAGCTGCCACTCACAGGTGCGAGCAACAGCGCGTTTGTTCAGATTCTAAACTCTGTTTTACTTCAGCTCTCCCAGAGCTTCCTCTGCCAGCAGCTTGCAGCCGCGCAAATCCAGCTTGCCGGTAGCAAGCACAGGTATGCCTTCCACAGGCACCAGATACTTGGGCGCCCAGAGAGTCGGCATCTGCATATCCGCCAGCATGGTGCGTATGGTGGTAAGGATTTCCTTTTCCTCCGAGCTACGCTGGTGCTGCGGCAGGGCAGAGAGCAGTACCAGTGCCTCGCCCTTCTGGGCATCGCTTACACCGGTTATGGCAATCTTCACGCCATCCTCGGCACTCAGCTCGAAGCCCTGGCAAAGTGCCAGCTCCACGCCTTCGTGCGGTACCATCTCGCCGCCAATCTTGGAGAAGCGGGAGAGGCGTCCGCCGAGGGTCAGGAAACCGTTGAGATCCATCTGGCCTATATCGCCCGTCTTGAACCAACCATTCCAGAAGATATCCTGATTCAGCTCGGGTTTACCCACATAGCCGGTGAAGACGTTGGCACCCTTGAACCAAATCATACCGCGTTCGGTGAGGGGCAGCTCCTTGGTGTCGTCGTCCACATCCGTGATACGCACAGCAATGCCGGGCAGCGGGGCACCCACGCTGCGAGACACCGTACCGGGTACGAAGAACTTGGACCCGGGTACCAGCGGTACATCCGGCATGTTGGCAGCGATAACGGGGGAAGTCTCGGTAAGGCCATAGCCCTCCAGCACCTTCACGCCGCACTTGTCCAGGAACTCTTTTTCGAGGTCGGGCTGCATCTTTTCGGCACCCAGCACGAAGTAGCGCACGCTCTTGTAGGTCTCCTCGTTGGCACGGCGCAGGTAAGCGCGGGCAAAGGTAGGCGTAGCCACTACGAGGGTGAGCTTGTATTTCTGGATAAGCTCGTTGATGGTGCGGGCATCCGTGGGATTCGGATAGGCGCAGATGGGGCAGCCGGTGAGCAAGGGCAGCATCATGGCCACTGTCATGCCGAAGCTGTGGAAGATAGGCAAGCTGCCCAGAATACGAAGGCCGTTCATATCCAATCGACAAGCGCACTGCGCCGTGTTGGCCAGAATCATGCGGTGGCTCAGCGCCACACCCTTGGGCTCACCACTGGAGCCGGAGGTGAAGAGCATCACCGCCTCGTCCGTGCCCTTGTGAGCTTCCGTGTTGAACATCTTGCAGATGACAGAGGCGGGACCCGCCTTGGCCAACAACACGTTAGCGATAAGAGCAGGCTTGGAAAGATTCTTCAGCAAGTCCTCCACCAGGATAAGCTGCTCCTCCGGCGGCCAGGGGAAGGTATCCAGCTTCTGCATGAACTTACGCGCCGTGATAAAGGTCTTAAGCCCTGCCTGCTTCACAGTGCTCTCGAAAGCCGCGCGAGAGGATGCGTAGTTGATGAGTACGGGCGTAATGCCGGCCAACAAGCAGCTAAGCGTAGCGATAACACCACCGGGTCCCGGTGGCAGGATAACGCCTATGCGCTTGTCGTCCCGCTTGCGCAGAAGTTTTGCCACGGTCATGGATACACCCAGAGCCTTAAAGAAAGGCAGCGTGTTGCCGGTCATGCCGTCTATAATCTCTGTGCCGGGGTGTGCCTTGATGCCATGCACCAGCTGCGTGGTAAGCGAGCCATTCAGCAGCGGCTGGGCAGCAAAGCGGGCTGCGCTCGTCTCCAGCCAGGCCTTCATGAGGCGCTCGCCGGTCTGCGGACCGGGAGCCAGCTGGGGCAGAATGCTAAACTCCTCGTGGCAACCGGCTTCCGGTTCCTCGCGGAAAAGGTTGCCGACGCCGTCGCCGTAGTAGCCCAAGAAAAGCGGCACAGGGGAGATGTGCAGGCTGCCTACGTGGCGCAGGAAGGGGGATGGCACGTCCGAATAAGTGCCGCGGTGCTTGGCCACCTGCCCGGGCAGGAATACCACGCTGAGCCCCTGGCCGAACTTGGCCAGAATCTGCTCGCGCACTGCGCGGGACGTAGTATTGCGGAAATCGAAGTATTCTATAGCCACCTTCTTGCGTTTCAGGAAATCCATGATTTCCGGTGCAGGCGGATAGGTGGGATCCACCAGATAGCACACCTGCCCATCCAGCAGATTATGCAGGGCGCGCCCTGCCTCAATGCTGATGCGGTTGGGCATGTAAAAGCCCGGCTTCACGATGTTTTCCTTGCCGTGTACGATGAGTTCTGCCATATGCGTATGTAAATGCTTGCGGTTGTTTCCGGTATGTAAGTTGAGGCTCTCGGAGAGAGGTGGAGCCGCCCGACCCACGCCGGGCGAGCGGCTCCTGCCTTGCACAGATTGGAGCTTAGCCTTATTATAGCAGCTCTTTTCTGCTTTTCCAGATAAAAATTCGCTTTTTTTATCAGAATGTGTATGTAGCGCTTATACCGGCCACTACACCGAAGTTTTTGAACGGTATCATCGTCTCGTTTTCCGTAGCTTTGCGCACTTCGGAACGACGGTTAGCATCGTTACCACCGCAGCCCAGCCAGTTGAAGCTTACGGAGGGAGTCAGGATGAAGTTGTCCGTCACAAACCAGGGCGTGGAGACCTTCACGAATACGGACTGCAGGCCGTTGCCGCATGCGCTGTAGATGTCCTCGAAGATATCCTGAGCAATCGTGGCACCCACTGTCACCACACCCACAAGGGTGGGATCCTCCGGCGTACCCACGATGGGAGCCTTCACCGTGACATAGGGCTCGTACCAGAAGCCGGACAGGCCGCTCACAGAGGCGCTGGCCTTCACACCCACGGCCACAGCCTTGTGCGGGGTCCACTCCGGAGCCACGAAAAACTCGTTCACGCAGGAAGCGCCGCGCTTGCGGTAGTGCTTGGTCATAACACCCAGCAGACCGCCGTGCGTAAAGTTGTGACCCAATGCCACATTCCACTTCTCCGTGGGGCTGGTGTACTTCGCCTCGGTGATAACAGTGAACTGGTTCTCAATGTTACGAGCACCTATCTTATTCTTCTTGGCACCTTCGAGAAGATCTCCATACGTAGTAGTCTGACCATTAGGAAGTGGTATCGGTGTTTGGAGGGGAAGCGCCTGAGGTATACCCAATTTATTGTTCAACTGAGCCTGTGCAAAATTCGGCCCTACTGTTGGGTTACCGTACAGCGTGTGACCGGAGGTGGGGATGATGTAAGCGATGGTGCTGCCAAAGGTCCAGCAACCGGGCTGGCCTGCATCATAGTTCAGCTTCAGCGCGTTGTTCAGAACGCTGTCGCCCTGAGCCACGGAGTGGGACACCACGTAGCCGCGACCGGTGTAGTTCGTGTCGTAGCCGAAGGTCACAGAGCCTTTCAGCTTCTTAGCCTGGGGAGCGGGAACTACTGTCTCGATGAGGGGAGCCTCGGTACCTGCAAGGGCGGGTACTGCCAGGGCTGCTGCAAGAAGTGCGTAACGTACTTTCATGTTTGTGTGTGTTTGGTTGTTTGTACTGAGTTGTTCTGCTAGCTGTTACTCTGTCGTGCAACGGCAATAAAAATTGGAGTGCACTCTAGGTTTCGCTGAGCACATTATACTGTCATATTTGCGTCATGTCAAGAAAAATCTTAGAGTTTACTGAAGATTTTTCAAAATTTAACCAAATTTTGGGTTGAGAGAGGCCAAAAAGTGTAGTATAGTATGGGATATGAAGGCGATTTTAGTAATAATGGCTCCCGGATTCGAGGAGATAGAGCTCACGGCCCCTGTGGACATTCTGCGCCGCTTGGGTGTAGAAGTTGTGCTTGCCGGCGTGCAAGGCACCATGGTGGAAGGCGCGCATGGGCTCACCATGCAGGCGGACACCCTGCTGGCGGATGTAAGCGCGGAGGACTACGCAGGCATTGTGCTGCCGGGTGGTGCGGCGAGCTGGCTGCTGCGCGATACCCCGGAAGTGCTCCGCCTTGTGCGGGAGATGCACGCAGTCGGTAAGCTGGTGGCAGCTATCTGCGCTGCTCCCATCGCTTTGGAGGCCGCCGGAGTACTCACGGGGCGCCATATCACCTGCTACCCTGCCGAGGACGTGGTAAAGGATATAAAGAGTGCAGCCCGCATCTGCCCCGATGCCGTGGTGCAGGACGGCAACATCGTGACCGGGCGGGGGCCGGGCGCTGCGCTGGAGTTCGGTTTTGCTCTGGGTGCCTACCTGGGCAAAGACGTAGACACCCTGCGGCAAGACATGAAAGTCTGAGCGCGGAGAATAAACCTTACCAGTGCCTAGGGGCGGGGCTGAGGCTTCGCCTCTTTTTTCGAGCCGTCGGTCTCCTCTTCTTTCTCCGCTTCTTCGGCAGAGAGAGTAGAATCCGGCGCTGCGCTTTGAATCGCTACACAAGGCAGATTTTTGCCTCCCCGAGTAGCTGTCTGCGGCTGTGGGGATATTTGCGGCGCAGACTCCGGCCGCAGGGTGAACGCAGCCGGAGCGGCTCCACCCGGCAAAGAATCCGTGCTCCCGGCTCCGGACATAGGTACAACCGGGTCTATAGACTTTGCCTTGGCAACGCGGGGGTGAATGGGCTCACCCTGCTTCGCCAAGGGGGGGGAAACGGCAAACTGCGAGAACAAGAGCCACCCTACCCCCACCATGGCAACCAAAGATGCCGCAGCCGAGCCCACACGGCGCACAAAGCGCCGCCGCACAACACGCTGCCACTCCACTGCTACAATAGCTTGTATGCGCTGCTGCATGGCGGCTGCGTTCTGCTCCGCCCGGGCGCAATCCCGCGCTGCCAAGCGCCGCAAAGCTTGCTCCGGCTCCGGCCGGGTTTTATTTTCCTTATTCATAGTGTTGCGGAAATCTTGCTTTTGATTCTTTTGAGCGCCGCTGCATAGCGACTGCGTACTGTAGATTCCGGCTGCCGGAGCTGCGCGGCAATATCCGGAAAGGTGAGCTCCTCCCATATGCGCAGCGTCACCACTAGGGATAGCTCCTCCGGCAACTCCTGCACCGCGCGGCGCAGCAACAGCTGCATGTCATCCGGCCCCTGCTCTGCTGCTGCCGGATGCACAGGCAGCGGTGTAAGCTGCCCGCCATAGCTCCGCTCGGTATGGTAGCGGCGGGCATTCTGCTCCCTCAGGCGTACCGCTGCATTATATATACTGCGCAGCGTATAGGGCAGCAATGCTGCAAGCTCCACACGCCGCTCACACACAGCGCGGGTCACATTCCCCACCACCGTGCACACCAACAGCTCTACATCCGTGTGGCTGTCCGCTTGTTGGTAAGCATAGCTAAGCAGCTGAACCAAGTGCACAGAAAACCACTCCGCACATTCCTGCCGGAGTCGCTCATCCTCTGCTCTGCCCCTTTTCCCGAACATCTCTCTGCTATATAGACACGCCCTACCACACAAAACGCGAAAAAAAAACCACGCCACCCCATTTTTTTGCAACATTTTCTTTATGCCTATTCACAAGCCATTGTATAACAAAATACTACAAAGAATATTTACAAATCTAAAATCCAACTTTCGATTTGTAATATTCTCACAAGCGTCTTATTATAAGGATACAGCAACTATTCTCCCGATATTAACCCGGCCGGCGTGGTGCGGAAGCTCTGTGTGTACAGACGAACTTTGGGGATTAGGGGGTACTTTATGACTCATTTTCAGAAACAGGCGGCATTTTTCACTCGCCAAAGGGGGGGAGATTGTGGTAGTATGTGAGCGTAAACGTAACTTACGCCATGCAGAGATTCATGTATCAGATTGCCCTGGCATGCCTTGCCGGGTTGTGCGGTGCCGTATATTCGCAGGAAACGGCTCCCGCCGCACCGGAAACAGCAGTGCTGACCGCTACTCCGGCTGTAGCACCGGCTCAGCCCTTGAAGACGGAAGAGGAACTTAAGGAAGAGCTCATCGCATCTGCCGACCACTTGGACGAAAAAGCCAAGGGCGCTCTGCGGGCAGCAGCAAAGGACATGAGCTATAAGTTCTTGGAGGGCTACATGAAAGAAAAAGGGCATCATGCTTTCGATGGCCATACTGCGTTGGATCACGCCAAGATGAAGGCAAAGTTCCTGCCACCCTCCAACGGCATGCCCTGCCCGGACTGCGGCCAAACTGTCTGGAACCGCAACAAGGATGAAATCCCCGCTTGGACCTGCCACTACACAGGCGACAAGGAGCAGTACAGCCGCTTCCCCATACCCCTGCGCATCTACGAACCGGAGGAGGAAGGCATGGGACTGTGGGATAAGCTCTGCCACCGCGTGCAGGTGGACGGTTTCAATCTGGCGGCCTCGCTCATCTTCCTCTGCGCCATTCTGCACACCTTTATGGCGCCCAAGTTCCAGGCACTTGCACACAAACTGGAGCACAACCACAAGCAGAAGCTCAAGCAGGAGAAGTTCCGCATTCTGCACCCGGAGCAGCGGGTGCCGGTTTCCTTTGCCTCCACGCTCTGCCACTTCTTGGGCGAGGTAGAAGTAGTGTTCGGGCTGTGGATTATCCCCTTTGCGTTGGTATGCCAGAGCTACTACTCCATGGACGATTTCCTGCTCTATATCGACCACGACACGAGTTTCACCGAGCCTCTCTTCGTAGCGGTGGTGATGGTGATAGCCTCCTCGCGCCCCATCTACCGCCTGGCGGAAAACACGCTGAAGTTCGGCGCCTCTCTGGGCAACGGCACCCCGGCTGCGTGGTGGCTCTCCGTGCTTTGCATTGCACCGCTGCTGGGTAGCTTTATAACCGAGCCGGCAGCCATGACACTGGCCGCCATCCTGCTGGGCAAGAAGTTCTACCAGCTGAAGCCGAGCGACCCGCTCAAGTACGCTACTATTGCCTTGCTCTTTGTCAACGTATCGGTGGGCGGTACCCTGACACACTTTGCGGCTCCGCCCATCGTGATGGTAGCCGGAAAGTGGGACTGGGGTATGGGTCACATGTTCCTGAACTTCGGTTGGAAAGCCATCGTTGGCATCGTGCTGGCCAATATCATCTACTTCCTGATATTCCGCCGCGAGTTCGCCCGGCTTGCCGAGGTGCAGCGCGCCAACAGCGCATACGATAACTCCGTGCCCACCACTTGGGAAGACCGTCAGGACATCATCCCTGTCTGGGTATACGGCGTGTCCATCTTCTTCCTGGCTTGGACGGTATACTTTGCGCACCACCCGGCCTGTTTCATCGGCGGTTTCATGTTCTTCCTTGGCTTCACCATGGCCACGCCGCAGTACCAAAACGCTTTCTCCATAAAGGTACCCATGCTGGTGGCTTTCTTCTTGGCGGGGCTGCTCATCATGGGCGGTGTGCAGGGCTGGTGGATGCAGCCTGTGCTCCAGGCACTCTCCGAGCTGGGTGCCACAGCTACTATGGGGCTGGCGAGCATCCTGACCGCTTTCAACGACAACGCCTCCGTCACCTTCCTAGCCAGCACGGTGCCCAACCTACAGGAGGAGATTAAATACGCCATCGTGGCCGGTGCTGTGACAGGTGGTGGTCTCACCGTCATAGCGAATGCGCCGAACCCGGCGGGACAAGCTATACTGGGCAAGTACTTCAAGAGTGGTATCAGCGCGTTGAAGCTCTTCCTGTGGGCTTTCCTGCCCACCACCATCATGTTCCTCTTCTTCATCCTCATCCGCTAAGAATCCGGAGCTATGTTTACCGGCATTGTAGAGTGTACGGGCACCGTTGTGAAGTGTACGCCTATAGAAAAAGGCGCCCGCTACAGCATACGCATGCCCTTTGCGGGAGAACTTGCCTTGGGCGACTCGGTAGCGGTGAACGGCTGCTGCCTCACGGCGGATCGAATCTCGGGCGACATCGTGGAGTTCGACCTGCTCACGCAAACGATGCGGGTCACCTCTCTGGGAACGCTCACAGAAGGCTCCCTCTGCAACTTGGAGCGTGCCATGCCCACCGGCGGGCGCTTCGGTGGGCACCTCGTCATGGGGCATGTGGATAGTACCGGCACAGTGACTGCCATCACACCCGTGGGGCAGGATCACATGGTGCGCATCCGCATACCGGAACACCTCACCCGCTACACAATAGACAAAGGCAGCGTCACCATAGACGGCGTTTCGCTCACTATCGCCGCCATTCACCCGAACGCTGAGCTGGAATTCTGGATTACCCCACACACTTGGCAACGCACTATCATGCACACCTACACCCCCGGCAGCACTGTGGATGTAGAGGTGGATATGATTGCCAAGTATGTGGAAAAAATGTTCCGCCCGGTAAACGCCTAAGGCTGTATCCCCTACGGACAGCCTGTATTACCCCGAGTGCTCAAGCATTCCGGAATTCTGCGCGCACGTTGTCGTACAAATCCCCGCCATCCTCCCGCAGCTCGAGGGAGGGGATGAGCAGGCTTTTCGTGGGCTTGCCCGTCATCTCGCTTATATTGCCGGTGGGCTTCACCACGCCACCCGCATAGCTCAGGTGCACGCCGCGCTTGGTTATCTCCAGCGTAGCCTTTTCATCGCTGCTTGCCGTGCGCAGCGAGCTTGCCGCCTCCTCCCAGAAACTCCGCCCGCCATTGCCGCGCAGGTGGCGGCGCACCACCTGCATCAGGTTGCCCGCCGCAGCATCATTCACCACCTGCTTTTGCTCATTGGTCAGCGGCTTTACATTGCAGAGCCGCGTCTTGAATTTCAACCGTATCATGCGTTTATGCTTGCTTTATATTCTTACTATGCTACACTCAGGGCATGAAGGCTCGCCCTGCCAAAAATAAAGCCAAAAAGCTCCACCGTCCCCCGGCAGAGTTTGAGGTAGCGGCGCGTAAACACGCCACGGAATCGTGGAAGCGAATCGATGCCTATGGGCGTGCGGTTATCGAAGCCGGGCGTTATGTTAAAATGCCGGCTCACCGCCGCCCGCTTACTGTTGAGGAAGGTATCCGCAAACAATGGCGATAAATCAAGGCTCTTCCACCCAGAATTCATAGGTAACCTTTCCATCCTCGGTTGTTGTGATTTTGGGGTTGCGGCTCACAAGGCGCAGGGGGATATCCCCGGCCATCCAGCTTTCGCCCTCCGACTCGATACCCAGCGGCGGCTCCTTGTCGGTGCGAATGTGCTTGTAGAGCCCATCGATACGGCGGCGGCTGTTCACTTTCCCGGTGGGGATGCGGTTTGCCACGAGGGCAAAGTGGAGCGAGCTGCGGCACTTGTACTCAGGCAAGCCGAGCTCACGCAGCCCCGCGACCATCTCGCGGGTCATGTAGTCGGCATCGGCGGCGATTTGGGCAGGGTTGATTTCGCCACCCAGCGCACGCAGGGCAGCTAACTCGCCATCATTGAGCGGAGGCTCAACTGAAGTACGTGGTACGAATTCCGAGGACGAAGTGTAGAGTTCGGCGTGTTCCAGGGCTTGCTTGTGAGCGGCGTCACGTCAGCGTGCGAATCGGGCGGTGGCGCTGTAGGGCCCGTACTCAAACCCGCCCGCGCGAAAGGATGCGGGCGGGATGCCGTTTCCACGTACTTCTCTGCTGACTAAGAAAAGGTGCAGAGTACGGGAAAAAGGGATTGCAAGGCTCGAGGTGTGGTGCTATAATTCGCGCGCGGATAATGCGCGAATGAACAAAGCATATATTCAGGCATTTGTGGCAGCCATAACGGCTTCCCTGCTCATGGGGACGCTGTGTATCTTCGTGCGCGAGTCGGGTTGCAGCGCGCAGTTGTGCTCATTTGCAAGATTCAGCGTAGGGCTACTGCTTATAGGTATTGCCGGTGTGGTGCTTCTGTATGGCCACCGAAAGAGCCTAAAGTTCAGCGGAAAATCCTTTGTATCCGGCATCGGTATCAGCCTGTGCATTCTGTTTTATTTTCTTGCCATACAAGAAACTTCTGCGGGCATAGCAGCCCTTTTGCCGGCAACCGGCCCGCTTTTTTCCGCGGTGTGGATAGCCCTGCTGGAGCACCATTTGCCCCCGCGGCGGGATGGGTTGCTCATCCTCTCAGCCGGGCTGGGCATTGTATTGGTAAGCCTGTTTGCCGGCAACTCTGGCAGTGGGCACAATGATGCTCTGGGTATCACCTACGGGCTGCTTTCCGGACTGTTTTACTCGCTCTACATCATGCTGAACCGCCTTATGGAACCGGAGGTCACTCTGCTGCAGCGCACCTTCTGGCAATCTCTGGCGGGCAGTCTGGTGCTCCTCTTCCCCCTTCTGTGTGAGAGTTGCTCGGTGTGGGACAATTTCTCTACCGGCTGGCACTGGCTGCTGGGTATCGGTATATGCCAAGGTGTTGGTGTACTGCTGCTGGTAGCCTACGCTATGCGGCGTCTCAGCTCACTGGAGTTCGGCATCGTATCCTGCTTGGAGCCTACAGAAGCAGCCGTCATCGGCTGCCTGATGTATGGTGAGTCGCTACGCGCCGGACAGCTCTTCGGCTTTGTGCTGGTGCTGGCAGCCATACTGGCCAAGGCTGTCATGTACCGCAAGGTGCTGGAGCCTACCGGGAGACTTGCACTCTCTGCACCGCCGGTGCCTGCACAGGAAAGCCCGGAAGATACAGAATTTTATACCGAAGAAGAAAAAGAATATAACTAACACACACCATGTACAGCGAACTCATACAAGCAATACACACACACAGCAACTTTGCCGTTGTCTCGCACTTCCGGCCGGATGGGGATGCCATCGGTTCCACTCTTGCCATGGGCATGCTTCTGCAGGCTATGGGTAAACATGTGCAGCTATGGAACAGCGACCCAGTGCCGCAGCGATACGCTTTCCTTTGCGGGGCTCATGCTATACAGCCCATCCCCCCTGCCCTACCGGAGGATGTGGAGGTGCTGGTGTGTGTCGATACCGGTGACCCCAAGCGACTTGGTGATGCGGCTCTGCCTCTTCTTAATAAAGTACCTTTTACTATCAATATAGACCACCACCACACCAACCCGGGCTATGCCAAGCTCAATGTAGTGGAAGGAGAAGCGGCGGCCTGCGGCTGTATCATTCGCAATATCATCTGTGCGGCCGGTGTGGAGCTAAGCCGCCCAATGGCAGAAGCTCTGTACGCAGCCATATCCACAGATACGGGCAGCTTCCAATACAGCTCCACCACACCGGAGGTACTGCGCATAGCCGCTGAGCTGGTGGAAGCCGGAGTGAATATGGGCGACATCAACCGCCGCATATACCAAGAGATACCCCCCACCAGCTTTATCGTACAGCGCGAGGTACTCAACAATATGGTGGTGGAAGAGAACGGCACAATCTCCCACTACTCGATGCCCGCCGGAAAAAAGGCAGAGCTGGGAGTAGGTATGGAGGACACGAAGGATTTGGTGGACATCATCCGCGTGATGCAGGGTGTAAAAGCCGCCGCTATCTTCGAAGATTTGGAGAATGGGCTTATACGCGTCTCGCTGCGCTCCAAAGATCCGGAGGTGGATGTATCTGTCATCGCCGGCATGCATGGCGGCGGCGGGCACAGCATGGCAGCCGGCATTCGCATGCGCGGCCCACTTGACGAGGCTCGCGAAAAGGTACTAAACTCTATCCGCGCCGTGGTGCGCAGCTTGGCATGAACGAGCAGCAGGAACAAGCTTGTGGCGTGCTGCTGGTGGACAAAGACCCCGGGTTCACCTCGCACAACGCCGTAGCACTTTGCCGCCGGATTCTGCAAACCAAGAAAGTGGGGCATTGCGGTACGCTGGATCCCATGGCTACGGGTATGCTTATCGTGGTAGTGGGCAAGGCCACTAAAGTGCAGGATATGCTCATGTGCGAGGACAAAGTATACACCGCCACCATGAAGCTGGGTATCGAGACGAACAGCCAGGATGCAGACGGGGAGGTAGTAGCGGAAAAACCCACGGCAGGAATTTCCGAGGCAGATATCCGCGCGGCTTTCGAGCACTTCCGCGGAGGCTTTGACCAAGTGCCGCCCATGTACTCTGCTGTAAAGATAAACGGAGTTCCCTGCTACAAACTTGCCCGCAAAGGTAAGGAAGTAGAACGCAAGGCGCGCCATGTGCAAGTGCTCGACTACAAGATAACGCGTATCGACCTCGCAGCGGCCGAGGTGGATTTCACCGTCCACTGCAGCAAGGGATTCTACGTGCGTACATACGCACATGATATAGGACAACACCTCGGCTGCGGCGCCCACCTCACTGCACTGCGCCGCATCCGCTCCGGACACTTCGATATAAGCGAAGCCGTCGACGTGCCAACTCTGAAAGCCTGTGGTAGAGAGGAACTGCTGGCTCGCCTCCTGCCGCTGGAAAAAGTACTGGCAGACCGCAAGCTGTAACCCCCCTGCCCCACGCCATGCAGATTCTCCATTCCCTCTCACAGCTCGGTAGTCTACCCTGCCCTGTGCACTGGGCTATGGGTTTTTTTGATGGTGTACATATGGGTCATCGGAGGGTCATACAGTCTGCAAATACGCCCGGGGCATTGCGCGGTGTGCTGACATTTCTGCCCCACCCACTGGCTGTGCTGCGACCGGGCATTGAACCAAAGCTCATCACACCGGTGCCGGATTACAAGGCAAAACTTCTGGCAGAACTAGGCGTCGATATTCTTCTCGTCTTGCCCTTCACTGCAGAACTTGCCGCCACTAGCCCCCGGGATTTCATCCGCACGCTCTGCCGCTCTTGCTCGGTGGCAGGCATCTCTGTGGGCACAAACTGGCACTTCGGCAAAGGAGGCACGGGCACTCCGCACCTGCTGCAAACTATAGGTGCAGAGCAAAACTTCTGCGTCTGCATCTCCGAACTACTGCAAATGGAGAATGACATCGTGTGCTCCAGCCGTATCCGCGAATTGCTGGCGCACGGCGATATCAAAACTGCCAACGCCATACTGGGGCACCCTTTCGCTATATGCGGCACAGTGGAACACGGGCAGAAACTTGCACGCCTCCTAGGCTTCCCTACTGCAAATATCTCCCTGCCCCGCTCTGCTGCCCTCCCCTGCCCCGGCGTGTACGAAGTATCCTGCTCTCACGGTGGTAAGACCATGCGCGGCATCGCAAATGTAGGACTTCGCCCCACTATACACGAGGAAGATAAACTAACGCGGCTCGAAGCGCACTTCATCGGCGAGTCATGCGACCTCTACGGCTGCACACTCCAAGTACAGCTCCTCCGCTTCATTCGCCCGGAACAACGTTTCCCGAATATCGAAACACTAAAAACTCAAATTGAACGCGATATAGCCTCTCTGACGTCTCAATAAGCATGAGTAAAAATATCCTAACTTTCTCAGCTCCAGAACTTAAGGATAGATATGCCTTATGTGAAACATTGTTCCATGTGGAACAATCGGATCTTGCGTTCGCCAACCTTTACCTGCTTAGAAACAAATACAACACCACCGTTGCATTAAGAAATGGAGTTCTCTACCGACATTATGCCGGCAGTGGGAGATTGCTAGGATACACCTTCCCGGTTGGCGGGGATTTCGACATAGATGAAGCTTTGTTCCATGTGGAACAACATGCCACTGAGCATGGAAATCCCCTGCTCTTCTGCTTGCTAACGGATGAAAATGCCCGGGTACTGAAAGAGCGGTATGGAGAGAAAATACACTTTTCGGATGACCCCGGAGATGCAGATTATCTATACAGGCGAAGCGATCTCGCAGAGCTTCCCGGAACAGCGTATCACAAAAAACGCAACCACATTGCGCGATTTGAGCGCATGTACGAAAAGTATACGTTTGAAGCTTTATCATCTCAAAACTCAGAGGACGCACTGCGAGTAGCTCATGCTTGGGTGGAGGGACACGACACGTCAGATACCCTTACACACGAACTTCGAGCCATAGAAAAAGCCATTAAATATCGCTGCGAGCTCGGTATTCTTGGGGGGGTGCTCTATGTAGAAAATCAACCGGCCGCCTTCTCACTTGCGTCCTACATTAACCCACGCGTAGCAGATATTCATTACGAAAAATGCGCTCCGAACTTTCGCGAGGCTTATTCTATAATAAACCGCGAAATGGCTCGAAGCTTGAACTGCAAGCTCATCAATCGTGAGGAAGATTTGAATATTCCGGGGCTGCGCCAAGCCAAACTTTCCTACAGACCAAGTCTTATTCTTCACAAACTCCGCGCTGTCGTCTCCTTATGTTAACCGATTGTTTTAGTCCTACTCAGTGCGCACAATGCAAACTCTGCTGTAATTTTCGCAGATGTTCCGCGTGGGAGTCTCCGGCTTTGGATAGCGAGCAGATTTTTCTCATGCAGGAGATGTGCATACCGCTGGAAAAACGTGCAGACGGTACTACCTCGTTTTTTCTAAACTTTTCAAGCGATTCTCAGAACGAGGTTGCAAATTGCCCGATGCTTGATACACACTCCGGCTGCATGCTTCCGCGTGAGCAACGTCCATTCGAGTGTCGTATATGGCCCGTGCGAATCATGAAGAAACACAGCTCGCTTGTAATAGGAATTTACGCAAACTGTCCGGCGCTGCTAAACGGAGGATTTGAAAAATTGAAAGACTTCACACTCGATAAACTCCTGCCGGATTTACTCGACTATGCACAGCGACATCCCCAAGCTGTACGAGAGTTCGATTCCGCATACAGAATTATCCACTCCTTGTGATTTTTACAGAGAAGGGATGTTCCACGTGGAACATCCCTTCATTTTAATATAGCCCACCGGAATATAAGGTAAAGTTAAATTTTAAGATTACTTTCTTGTTCCACATGGAACACATGTTTTGATGAACTATCAATTTTCATCTTGCACCACATTTCGAAGAGCGAGCAATGGATAATTGATATGAAACTCTATAGCGACTTTCCATCAAGTAGGCGGACGTTATTCTAATGGTGTGACCCGGGATACAGTTTCACAGACGGGTGCTGAGAAAAAAGGGTACATGGCCATCCATTAGAACGAAGTCGCACAGAGTCTAAACTTGAAGCGCGAACGCAGCGCCTGCCATAGCGGGAGCGAAGTCGGAAGCAAGTGATGAACTTTGAACCCCATATCTGTGATTAGTAATGCGAACGTGAAGCAAAATCGGTAATATCTCAGATAAAAGCGGCATTTTGGGGTAGAAATTTTGTAATATCGGTAAAACACTAATCATCAATAGTTTATACATTATATCTTATTTATCTCAACAGGGCAGGGGAGTTATGAGAATGTCTATCCGGTATTTAGTCAAAAAGCCTACCAAACCAAGACTTCTTCTTTTCCGGCTGCGGTGGCGGAGGCAGGGCAGGGGATTTTTTCTTGCGAGATGACTTGCGCTTTTTTGCCGACTTAGGGGAAGACTTGGACGCTGCCGGTGGATTATCCTCGACACTCGGAGATGGTTTTGATTCCGCTTCTTTCGAGGTCGGAGAAGCAGAGACTATGCTTTGCGGAGGATTTACAAGTGCAGGAATAACCGGGGGAAGCATGAGGGTAACAGGGCGCACAGCTTGTCGCGCACTCTCTTTCCAAAGTTCCGAAGTGCGCGTGTAAACAGCAGCCCGAGCCATGCTCAAGGCTATCTGGCACGCTTCAAGAGCGCGCATCCAAGGGGTAATATAGTGCACACCTTGTGCGAGAGTTGCCTCGCGAGTTTGCTCATACTGGTGCAGAGCTTCTTCTGCCAGAGCGAGAGAGTAGCCGGCATTTTTTACATCTCCGCGCGAAGCACGCAGACGCGCATGAAGAGATGCCCGCAAGCAATCCCGCACCAGCAACACAGGGTCCTCACCGGGCAGGGCAGGGGAGACTTCTGCCGCCTTGGAGGCTGCCGTAATCTGACCAACAGTCGGCTCGGCAGTGTTTCCCACCAGAACTCGCAGAGGAAGAGTAGCCGCTTCCCAGCGTTGCAGAATAACTGCGGGCTCATGCAAATGCTCTCGATCCAGTGGCATTTGGTTCATTGCACGGCGTGTAGCAAGAGCCTTCCCACTCTGCCCCGCACTCCACATAGCCGTAGATACATACAAGCGGGAAGTCATCAAGACGCTGCTCTCCCACTCCGGAATATCCTTTCTTGTGGCCGTTTTCACAGCCTGCATAAAGTGTGGCACTGCCTCCTGTGGCTTGCCGCTTCGGTAGAGAAGGTGCCCATACAAGTGCGCAGGGATAGGGTGCTGGGGCAGAAGTTCAGCAGCCTTGCATGCGGCTGCAAGAGCCTCCTCGCTCACCCTCGGAGCAGCTTCTTCTACATACGCGCGCACGAAGCAAACAAGCGCATCCCCGCTGTGCGCGGCGAACAACTTGGCGGCCAGTTCCAACGCACGCGCTTGGCAGGGCAGGGGAGTTCCCTGTTCATCGTAGCCCAAATCTGCGCAGTGCAGCAAGAGTATGCCCCAACACGCAGCTAGAGTATCATGCCGGTATAGCTCTTGCCGGCGTATAAAATCTTCCGCCGCTCCCGTGTGGTCATTGCCCAGAAGTTTCAGAAATGTATTCAGATAAAAAATCTCCTGCGGTGTGCCCGGAAGCTGCAAAATACGCTCGGAGAGTTCCTGCATACTTTGTGTGCGGGCTGCAGGGTCCGGCTGGGTCATCATGAGTCCGCACCAAGCCAGCGCGCACATGTCATCCGCCCGCACTGCTCGCTCGAAATGCAGGCGAGCAGACTCCTCCCACCCAAGCAACAAATCCAGCATACCTGCCTGTATGGCCTCACGCGCTTCTGCATTCTCTGTAGCCAGCGCAACGTGTTGTACAGGCAGGGTAGAGCCGGGAGCAGGTGCCACCTCCGCAGCAGCAACCAATGCTACAGCGGAGAGAAACAGCGTGATTTGTTCCACATGGAACATAGGCTTACATGCGCTCGGGCATTTCGATACCGAAAAGACCCATGCCCTGCTTCAGCACTCGAGCTGTCAGTTCACAGAGTGCCAGGCGAGTCTCGCGCACAGCCCCTTCGCTCTTCAGCACAGGGCAAGCTTCGTAGAAGCTATGGAAAGCTCGCGCCAGGTCATACAGGTACGCCGCAAGCAGGTTCGGACGGCAGTCATCCAGAGTAGAGGGCACCACCTCGGCATAACGCACCAACATACGTGCCAAATGAATCTCTGCATCCTCTGCCAGATTCAGCAGGGCAGGGGGGATGAATTCTCCCTCTATTTTGCGGAAGATGGAGCGCACGCGCACATAGCTGTTTTGCAGGTAGGGAGCAGTATCACCGGAAAGGGAGAGCATCTTATCCCAGTCAAAGATGTAGTCGCTCATGCGGTTTTGAGAAAGCTCTGCGAACTTGATGGCACCCACACCCACAGCCTGTGCCACGCGAGCCTTCTGCTCGGCAGGCATGTCCGGGCTCTTTTCCTCCACCACTTTTGTGGCACGGGATACTGCCTCGTCTATGACATCCTGCAGGCTCACAGTATCACCGCTACGCGTCTTGAAGGGGCGGCGATCCTTGCCCAGAATTGAGCCAAAGGCTACATGACGGAAATCGCCCGTCACTCCTCGCATGCGCTCAATGTCGAAAATCTGCTTGAAGTGTTTGTCTTGTGGAGCACCCACAACATACCAAATGGAATCTGCCCGGAAGTTTTGCGTGCGGTAGTCCAAGGTAGCGAGGTCTGTAGTAGCATACAGGAAACCACCGTCTGCCTTGCGTATAATAGCCGGCACGGGTACCCACTCGCCATTCTTCTGCACCAAGAAGGGATCTTTCTCCGGCTTATGGAAACCATCCGAGAATACGCAGATAGCGCCATCACTCTCGCGGGCAATTCCCTTGGCGATGAGGTCTTCCACCAGCGGCGCCAAAGCATCGTTGTAAGCGCTCTCTCCCAGCCAGTAGTCGAAGCTGATGTTGAGCTGCGCATAGATTTTCTCCAGCCCCATCTTTGTGACTTCGATGCAGCGCTGCCAGATAGCCAGATTCTCCGCGTCCCCGCTCTGCAGCTTCACAAGCTCTGCCTTGCATACCGGCAGCAGCTCAGCCTCCTCCTTGCACTTTTGGTTCACGGTCTTGTACACGGCAAGCAACGCCTCGATGGGATCTTTCTCCAAATCTTCCTGTTTGAGAATGTTTTTCCAGCCCCAAAGAATCATACCGAACTGCGTACCCCAGTCACCGATATGATTGTCCGTTATAACCGTGTGCCCCATAAAGCGAGCCAGGCGAGCCAGCGTGTCACCTATGATGGTACTGCGGATATGCCCCACATGCATGGGCTTGGCCACGTTCGGAGCAGAGAAATCTATGACCAATGTCTTGGGCCTCTCCACCACCGCTACACCCAGACGCTCATCACCCAGCATAGCAGCCGCCTGTGCGGCGTAGAACTCCGGCTTTACGCGAAAGTTGATGAAACCCGGGCCGGCTATCTCTGCTGTAGCTACCGGATTCTCCCCTATGGCCTCCACTACTTGTGTAGCCAGAGCACGCGGGTTGCTGCGTACCTGTTTGGCCAGCATCATTGCGGCGTTGCTCTGGTAGTCTCCAAAGCGCAAATCCTGAGAGGGCGTTACCGCCGGTGCAAATCCCTCGGGCAGATTCTCCCCCAGCACGCTCTGCAGAGCTGCCAGAAGCTTCTCGGAAAGTTGTGTCGGTATGGTCATGTTCGCGGCTGTTATACACTCTTATGGGCGTTTTGTCAATATCTAATCGCTGCTTTACGCCCAACTTTGTGCCCAAAATTCAATATTTTAGACCTCCGAAATGTTCGACTCTTGTTCCCCGGAAAAGTATTCTTTTTTCTCAAAACACACAACTCTCTGATATTACGTTTATTGCACAACTTATCATCTATCTGTTTGCTGCATTACGTCTCTGTGGAACACAAAACTTCTTGCAGTTCCGCCGCTCATGTGCTATATACATACATAGCTGCTGTGTACGTGACGCGTGGTTCTACAGGCCCGGACCGTTATAATACACTATGGGGCACCAAAGCTAAATGGGTTTAATGTTCCGTCCCT
>JAZNTO010000081.1:0-7953 GCA_045591805.1 Akkermansia sp.
TCCTCTATCTGCAAGCTCATCTCGACGAGGAATGCGTTAAACTCTGAAAATGTAACTTCCACTTTGTTTGAACCCATCATAGCATCGGATTCTACACCGGATCGATAACATTGGCCAGCCAAAAGTTGCATATACACTACCTTTTTCGATTATCCTGGTAACATACCGGGGCGCAGAAAATCTGACCCGGACAACCTCCACCATCAACCAAATTATTGAGCATAGCAAGCGAAACAACCGAAAATCTATTTGTTTCGTTTCTGGTGTACCGGGAGCAGGAAAGACACTTGTAGGGCTCAACATTGCCATACAACACTCTGATAAAGAAAGCGCAACAAACGCCATTTTTCTCTCCGGCAATCAGCCACTTGTTACAGTACTACAGGAAGCACTTGTCCGCGACAAAGTTGCGAAAGAACAAGCAAAAGGCATACGCATTACGAAAGAAACAGCAAAAAGGCAAACGAGGGCTTTTATTCAGATTATCCATAAATATCGGGATGAATATGTAAACGACCTCAGTACCACACCTCCCGAACATATTGCCATCTTTGATGAAGCTCAACGCGCTTGGACACACGAGGCCATCAAAGATTTCATGGCAAGAAAAAAAGGAATCCCCGAATTCCCATACAGCGAACCGGAGTTCCTGATTAGCACCATGGACAGGCATACAGACTGGGCAGTTGTCATTTGCCTTGTAGGTGGTGGGCAAGAAATCAACACCGGAGAGGCAGGTTTACCGGAGTGGTTTGATTCTCTACGCCGCAGATTTACCACATGGGATGTATATCTCACACCTCAATTAAAAGATGAGGAATACAGACGTGGCAGGACATGGCAAAGTCTCATATCTGACTTAAATGTATCAGAACAACATGCCCTTCATCTGAATACATCTATTCGCTCATTCCGAACTCCTGATTTAGCCGCATTCACAAAATCACTACTTGACATAGATATTATTGCTGCAACAAATATATATGAAAAAATAAAAGAAAAATATCCCATTATCATTACACGCAATTTAGCTGCGGCAAAACAATGGATAAAACAACGAAGCCATGGGACAACAAGATACGGCTTACTTGCAAGCAGCGGAGCCAAAAGGCTAAAGCCCGTTGGCATTTATGTAAAAGGAGGGCATGAGCGAGCCTCCGATGACATAGCGCACTGGATGCTCGATGATATGGATGATGTTCGCTCTAGCTACGCCTTAGAAGAAGTTGCTACAGAATTCGACATACAAGGCCTTGAATTGGACTTTAGCATAGTCGCATGGGATGCCGATCTGCGTTTCCGACAAGGCGAGTGGACATACCACAAGTTTAGCGGAAACAAATGGCAAACTATTCGCAACGAAGAAAAGCAGCTCTACCTCAAAAACGCCTAACGAGTTCTTCTCACCCGCGCACGGCAAGGAATGGCAATCTTTATTCCGGCTGGTAGCGTGGAAGATTCTACAAGAAAACCGGAATTTTACGACGAGCTGTATTCCTATTTACAAACATTAGGCATCACAGAACTCGATTAAAGCCCGCCCTTACCACAAGCGCGGCACGCCTCGTCAGCTCGACAGGGCGTGCCGTTGTATTGGAAAGGGAGAGGAGAAATCAGCAGGCGTAGTCATTCGGGAAACCGATGTAAAACAAGAGCGGCATTTATAACACCAGCCATCTTTTTTTCGTTGTCAAGAAAGGGCAAATCTGATAGAATGCGGGAGCATGACGAGACGGAGGATATGTGAGCTGACGAGTATAGAGAACACGAAGAGCACGTTCTCGCGCATCTATAACAAGTTTATGCTATTGCTGGTGGGGGTGAGTCTGCTGCCGCTTGTTTTCAAAGAGGACTACGCCATATTCGATATAACGGATGTAGTGGTTGTGGTGTTTTTCGGGCTGGATTATGTGCTCAACTGGGTCACGGCAGATATACGCAGCGGCAAACGGGGGCGGTGGGTATTTGTATGCTACCCATTCACACCTATGGCGATTATGGATTTACTGTCCATACTGCCAGCAATGAGCTTTGTGCATGAGGGCTTCCGGGCGTTCCGAGTATCGCGAGGCTTGCGCCTGCTGCGACTGGTATCGTCTCTACGTTTCATTCACCACTCAAAAAACATGCAGCTGGTGCTGCACACCATACGTGAAACACGAGATTCCCTGTTGGCAGTAGGTTATCTGGCTGTGGGCTACATCCTGTTTTCGGCCGTCATCATTTTCAATGTAGAGCCGGACACATTCCCCGGCTTCTTCGATGCCTTGTATTGGGCCACGGTATCGCTGACCACCGTAGGCTACGGTGACATCTACCCGGTGAGTAGCATCGGCCGGTGCGTCACCATGATCTCCTCCCTGTTGGGGATTGCGCTCATCGCATTACCAGCCGGCATTATCACTGCAGGCTATATGAATGCCCTGCAAAACGACAAGAAGTAAAAAAAAACGGCTCGCAATGCGGGGGAGCACGGCGAGCCGGAAAAAGCGATTAAAAAGGAGAAATCAGCGCTTACCCAGGCGCTCGAGCTGCGCGGCGGCATCTGCATGGCCGGTAGCAGCGGCCAGCTCGAGGAAGCGAATAGCCTTGCGGCGGGTGAGGGAATGTGGGGCAGAATCCGCGGTAAGCAGGTAGCAACCATAGTCGTAGTGATGCTCAGCAGCAGGGAAGCCGGAGACGAGAGTACGGTACAGGGAATCCAGCTCGGCGCGATCTTCCGCGGAATTGCGTTTATTCAGCAGGGAGATGAGAGTGCAGAGAGGCTGCTCCAAGTCGTACACATTCACAACTTTATGCAGCCAGTTGATGGCAGAATCGTTGTCCCCGATAGTGAGGTAATGGTCAGCGAGGGCGCAGAGGGATTCCGGATCCTCAAGCTCGGCAGCTTTCTGCCAGCAAGCGACGGCGGTTTCCAGGCATTGTGGGCAGCCGTCTGTACCTTGGGCATGAGCTTTAGCACAAGCGCGCAGCTGTTCAATCAATTCATTGTAGGCGGCGATGTAAGCATCATCGTCGTCGAACTTATCGTAGTCTATTTCGGCAGTAAGCAGAGAGGTGGCGTCCATGGTCTAGAGTGTACTATATGTTTGAGCAAAGGTAAAGAAAAAAGTACAAGGGAAAGCATAAAAGCAGCCCCGAGGCGGGGAAAAATCTGCCTCGAGGCACCTATTCTCCGGGCGCACCACGCCAACCTTCCTCTACAGATGCGGCGGTGTGCCTAGCGGCAATTTCTGCGGGAGCAGACGCAATGGCATAGAGGGGTATATCCACCACGGTGAAGCTGTGTCCCTGCGGATCGTTTTTGCCGGGAGCTATGTGCACCGTGGAGACCTCGTGCATAGCCATCGAGACTCGCAGAGCAGTGGTGTAGCGGTAGCGCTTGCAGAAGCTACGCAGGCTCTTTGCCTGGAGATTGCGCGCGGCTTTCACCGCTACGGGAAGTATGCGATAGTCGCTCTCGATCAGGAAATCCACCTCTGCTTGGGCACGGTCTGCAGCCCAATAGTAGGGGGAGATTCCACATTCTGCGCGCAGTTGCTGCTGCACATACTGCTCTGTAAGGGCTCCCTTGAACTGCCCGAAGATACTCTCCGGCTCCAGGATGACGGAGGGGGGCAGTTTGCAGGCTGCGCCCAACAAGCCTACATCGAGGAAGAACATCTTGGACGCTCCGTCCTTGTGTGCAGAGAGCGGCAGCTCAGGCTTGCGTACACGGGGCACTATCTGCACGAGGGCGGCATCATCCAGCCAGCGGATGGGGCCGCGCAGCTGCGGAGCTCGCACTTTCTCCCCTACATCGGCGTGCACGAATCGCTTGTCCTCTCGGGCAAGCTGCTCGGGCACGGAGTCCCATATCTGCGCGATGTAGTGAGTCTCAGCATCGGTAGCGTGCTTGCTGAAGTCGTTCCGATAGTCGGCCAGCAAGGCCTCCTGCACGCGGCGCACGGCATGGGGGTTGCGGGATTCGACAAACTCGCTCACAGCGGCAGGCATGCCGCCCACAAAGTAGTACTGGCGCAGCAACTCCACAAACTTGTCGTGAAAAAGCCGCATCATCTGCCAATCCCGCTTGCGGATAAGCTCCACATACTGCCCGAAACCGGTAGCCTGCAGAAACTCAGTGAAGCTCATGGGGTACATGTACACACGATCCACCTTACCCACAGGAAACCCAGTACCGGTATGCACAGAAAGCCCCAACAAGGAGCCGGCGGCGATGATGTGGTGCTCCGGTACGTCCTCGCAAAAGTATTTGAGCGAGGTAAGCGCATGGGGACACTCCTGAATTTCGTCCAATATGATAAGAGTTTTACCCGGCACTATCTGCGTACGACAGTGCACCTGCAGGGTGTCCATAAGGCGCGGAATGTCGTAATCCTTTTCGAAGGATTGGCGCACGAAGTCATCGCGGTCGAAACGCACATAGACCACGTTTTTGTAGTATCGGCGCCCGAACTCGCGAGCCAGCCAAGTCTTACCCACTTGGCGGGCACCAAGCAGCAACAGAGGTTTGCGACGAGGGTGATTTTTCCACTCGAGCAGCTCTTTTATGCACCAGCGTTCCATGCGTATATTCCTTTCTTTTCTTCAAGCAGGATTGTAGCAAACGCCTTTCCAAAAGTCAACTTCTTTCCGTCATTTTTCAGCATTATTTTTCACAAATTTTAATTTTCTTCACAACTCATTGTATTTTTAGCGTTTTTCTTCATTGATTTGTATTTTCGCAAAGGACTTTTTGGCTCTCACGTGCATTTTTGCAAAGGACTTTTGACTTCTAACGTGCATTTTTACAAAGGACTTTTAGCTTCTCACGTGCATTTTTGCAAAGGACTTTTGGCTTCTCACGTGCATTTTTACAAAGGACTTTTGACTTCTCACGTGCATTTTTACAAAGGACTTTTTGGCAAGGGTAGCAAAATCTACAAGGTCAAACATGACGAGTAAAAAGGCAAGCAATTCCCACCGAACAAAGCGCTTGCGGCCAGTGGAAAGACAGCCAAAAGCAAATATCCCCACGCTTCCGCTTCTTTACTGCGGAAGCGCGGGGATGAGGAAAGCATTACTGCTGTTCAGCGAGTGTGTCGCAGGTGCAGCAGAAGTTGCGGTCGCCCCAAGCATTCTCTACGCGGGAGCAAGAGGGCCAGAACTTGTGCAAACGCTGGCAGGCAGCAGGATATGCGGCCTGGGTGCGGGTGTAGGCGTGGTTCCACTCGTCGGCTGTTACAGCCAAGGCGGTGTGGGGTGCATTCACCATCACATTGTCATCTGCCGGCACAGAACCGCTCGCCACCGACTCCATCTCGGCATGGATACCAATCATCGCCTCGATAAAGCGATCCAGCTCGTACTTACTCTCGGACTCGGTGGGCTCGACCATGAGGGTATCGTGCACGGGGAAGCTCATGGTTGGGGCATGGAAACCGTAGTCCATGAGTCGCTTGGCCATATCGTCCACAGAGAGGTGGCTCTTGCGGAGCATGATGGTGGTATCCAGAATACACTCGTGAGCCACCAGCCCATTGGCGCCGGCGTAGAGGGTCGGGAAGTGATTCTCAAGGCGCTTGGCGATGTAGTTTGCGTTCAGAATAGCCATCTGCGAGGCACGCTTAAGCCCCTCGAAGCCCATCATAGCCAGATACATCCAAGTGATGGGGCAGATAGCAGCAGAGCCGTACTCTGCGGAGGAAACGGCAGACTGAGTCTGTCCTGCCTCGCAGATATGACCGGGCAGATAGGGAGTGAGATGCTCTGCGCAGCAGATGGGTCCCACACCGGGACCACCGCCACCATGCGGCATGGCAAAGGTCTTGTGCAGGTTCAGGTGGCATACGTCCGCGCCAATGGTGCCGGGATTGGTAAGGCCGCACTGGGCGTTCATGTTCGCGCCGTCCATGTAGACCTGACCGCCGTTCGCATGCACGATACGGCAAAGCTCAGCCACACCGCTCTCGTACACACCATGAGTGGAAGGATAGGTCACCATAAGGGCTGCAAGGTTGTCGCGGTGTTTCTCTGCCTGAGCCTGCAAATCTGCAGCGTCGATGTTGCCCAGCTCATCGCACTTGACAGGCACGCAGGTAAAGCCGGCCATAGCAGCGGATGCCGGGTTGGTGCCGTGCGCAGAGTTCGGAATGAGACAGACATTGCGATGCCCCTCTCCCTGAGCCACTTGGTAGCGGTGGATGGTAAGCAAACCGGCGAACTCGCCGGCGGCACCGGAGTTCGGCTGCAGGGACACACCATGGAAGCCGGTTACAACGGCCAGCCACTGCTTGAGCTGCTCCAGCATGGCACGCATACCTTGGCACTGGTCTGCCGGAGCGAAAGGATGCAGCTCCGTGACAGTGGGCCAAGTGATAGGCATCATGATAGCGGCGCAGTTCGCCTTCATGGTGCAGGAGCCCAGCGGTATCATGGCCTCATTGAGAGCAAGATCCTTGCACTCCAGCGTGTGGATGTAGCGCATCATTTCCGTTTCGGAATGGAAGGCGTTGAAGCATGTCTCTGTGCAGAAGGAGCTCGTGCGGCACCACTCCGAACCCCACGCAGGAGAAGCAGGCACCGCTACTGCAGGCATACCCAGAGCGGCACACAGGGCTGCCAGGTCGGCCTCCGTTGTGGTCTCATCGAAGGAAACAGAGATGGTATCGGCATCCACCAAGCGGATATTATATCCGGCCGCCAGAGCAGCTGCTACCAGCTCCGCGGCCTTTCCGGGAGCACACACCGCCACGGTGTCGAAATAGGTAGCGGCGGGCACCGTGTAACCGGCTGCACTGGCAGCCGTGGCAAAACCGGCCGCCAAGCGGGCTGCGGTAGTGGCCACGTTTTTCAGCCCCTCCGGCCCTTGATACATAGCATAGAAGGTGCAGAGAAGTGCGGTAAGTACCTGAGCTGTACAGATGTTGGATGTGGCTTTCTCGCGGCGGATGTGCTGCTCACGTGTCTGCAGAGCCAAGCGGTAGGCGGGCTTGCCATCGCGGTCTATGGACTTGCCGATGTAGCGGCCGGGCAATTTGCGCTTCAGGGCGTCCGTGCAGGCCATGTAAGCAGCGGCAGGACCGCCATAGCCCATGGGAATGCCGAAACGCTGGGTGGTGCCCACGCACACATCTGCACCAAAAGCGCCGGGTTCCTTGAGCACCGTGAGAGCCAGCAAGTCGGCCGCTACACAGCACAGCACCTTGGCGGCATGGCATTTCTCGAAGAAGGCTGCGTAGTCCTCCACTGCGCCAAGATTGTCCGGATACTGTACCAGCACACCGGCCAGTGTGGGCACGGAGGCGGGGTCGAAGCTCTTCCAATCCCCTACGATAAGATTTACACCCGTCGTCTCGCAGCGGGTGCGGATAACATCTATAGTCTGCGGGAAACAGGTATCGGCCACAAAGAAGGTGTCGCTCTTGCGCTTTTCGCTCACACAAAGATGCACAGCCTCGGCGGCAGCAGTACCCTCGTCCAACATGGAGGCGTTGGCAATGGGCAGTCCGGTGAGTCCGGCAATCATGGTCTGGAAGTTCATGAGCATCTCCAAGCGCCCTTGGGCAATCTCCGGCTGGTAGGGAGTATAGGCTGTGTACCAACTGGGATTCTCATACACATTGCGCTGAATAACAGCAGGCAGGAAAGTGCCGTAGTAGCCTTGGCCGATGAGACTGCGTACGGGCTTGTTGGCTGCAAGCATCTGCTGCAGAGCAGCCAGAGCCTCCTGCTCTGCCATGGGGGCGGGCAGGTCGAGCGGCGCTTTCAGGCGGATGTCAGTCGGCACGATAGCCTCTGTCATGGCATCCAAGGAGTCGAAGCCGATGGCGGCCAGCATGGCAGCAGTGTCCGCAGCATTCGGGCCAATATGGCGGGGAATAAAAGAAGTCTGGGCGGTAAGCATAGTAAACGAAAGACAAATTATAAAGACCAAAAAAGCGGCAAAGCCTTGCGAGGGCTTCGGTCAGG
>JAZNTO010000082.1:0-4710 GCA_045591805.1 Akkermansia sp.
GGGGCGTGGGGAGCGCATATATCGTTCGGCTGCGTGGCTGTTGTCGTAGGTGGCTATGTCATTACTT
Organism: Akkermansia sp.; assembly: GCA_045591805.1. Taxonomy (GTDB): domain Bacteria; phylum Verrucomicrobiota; class Verrucomicrobiia; order Verrucomicrobiales; family Akkermansiaceae; genus Akkermansia. The sequence continues at coordinate 68 of JAZNTO010000082.1, forward strand.
TGCGGCGGTAGATGTTTTTCCGGTTGCTCATCGAGTGTGGCGAGTGGAGGCTGTGTGTTGCAGCGTCCGGTGGAGAATTCTTCGAAGCTTGGAAGTCCGGCTCGGCGGGCGCGCTGCTCGAGTTCTTCGACAAGGTTCTGCAGATGCGTGGCCGTAGATTCCTGTGGCAAGCTGTTGGCGCAGACTTGTATCTTTGCGTTTTCCGGCATTTCTTTTGCTTGCGAAACTGCTCCGTATTGGAGTGTGAACAGATAGAGTGAGAGTTTGAGCACGCTTGCTGTATCCAGCTGCAGATGCTTGCACACGCGGCGCAGTATGCTGTGCAGTACTTTGTTGCTGCGCATGCTACAGGCAGGACTTTTCGTGGGTTCAGCCGCGGTTGTTGGTGCCGGCTTGAGCCCTGCCGGATATTCGGTGCCGGGTTGTATGCGGTGCTTCATCAGTATGGCTTGAGTTTGCTCCGGATGCTCGTTTAGCTCTGCCAGTACCATATCCCGGAAACGGTACGCTTGCTCGCGCGCTGTTTCCGCATCTCCGTATTGCTTGTCCGAGAAGTATCGAGCCAGTGCAACTCCCTGTCGCGTGATGGCTACTCGCCATCCTTGGAAGTTTGTGAACTTGTAGGTGAATCTTGTTATGTGGCGTGTGTTCATGGCGACCTGATTATATGTTATTTGTGTTTTAGTTGGCAATTCATATTAGTTGAAAACAACTAACTTTCTATTTTTGGTAAGAAAAAATGAATCGCGCGCCGGCATTCTACTTTGTTATCAGCCGCGTGTCAAGATATAAAATATACCAAAAATACAAAAATTGTAGGAATACGGCTATCGTAATGTACAAAGCGGTAAAATTCGGGCTCGGAGCCGCGTAGAACTGCTGCTTGCGCGCTCAGTTGTTTGGCTTTGTAGATTTGCTCATATTGCTAATAATGAGTATACAAACAATCAGGAGTGCCGGGAATGCCGTAGCTGCCAAGAGGCCGATTTTCAGATTGCTGCCGGTGGCTTCTGCTATTCTGCCGACCAAAGCCGGACTCACGGTTGCGCCAAGATCTCCGGCTAATGCGAGAAAGGCGAACATGGCAGTTCCTCCCTGTGGGCATTTCTGAGACGAGATGCTGAGAGTTCCCGGCCACATGATGCCTACGGCAAGGCCGCAAACGGCACAACCGGCCAGACCTATGAGGGGGAAGGCTGACAGCGAGGCTACCAGATAACATACGGCACATAATATGCCGGAAATGAGCATTGTTTTTTCCAGTTGCAGATGCGAACTCATTTTGCCGTATAGCATACGCGCTATGCCCATAAATGCGGCAAAAAGGCAGGGGCCTGCCAAATCTCCTACAATTTTGGGCACGCCGAGCGAGGATTCCGTAAATGCGGATGCCCATTGAGCCATGGAAGATTCGGAGGCTCCGGCGCATATCATGAGGAGAATCAAAAACCAGAACAAGGGGAAACTTAACAATTTTCGAATGGAGAGGTTTTCTCCGTTTTCTGTAAGGCGCTCGATGGGACAGGATAAAAAGTTGACGGCATTTGCCAAAGGTATAATAGCCCACAGCATTGTGAGCAGTTTCCAATTCTCTATACCAAACAGGGCGAAAAATACGGTAGAACCTATGATAACTGCAACTGCTCCCCAGCAGTAAAAGGAATGGAGCAGGCTCATCATACCGTCTTTATTCTTAAAAGGACATGCTTCTACAATGGGGCTTACAAGAACTTCTACCAGGCCGCTGCCAATAGCGTAAAAAACTACGGATATCAGAATCCCGAGAAATGGAGAGGACAATAGCTCCGGTAGGACGACCATGGCGATTAACCCGGCCGCGGATATGACCTGCGACACAACTACGCAAGTGCGGTAGCCTATTTTATCTGCATACTTAGACGCCGCTAAGTCAATGAATAACTGAGTCAGATAAAATGTAAAGGGTATAAGAGCAATTTGCTCAAGGGATATCCTGTAGCTTTCTTTGAAAGTGAGAAAAAGCAGTGGGGCGTAGTTTGCTGTAATGGCCTGTGTGACAAATCCTAGGTAACAGGCTACTAGCGTTTTGTTGTAATTCTTGTGCTGCGTATCCTCCATAGTAAACAAATGCCGGGGACACAATAACATAAATCTTCTGCCAAGTCAAAGCTTTCTGTTAGTTTTTAATCCGCAGCCCTTAGGAAAAATGTGAACCCACTGTAGCAGACTCTATCGGGCACCTACAAACAAAAAAGTAGCGCGGTAAAGGGGTTATGACCTCTGCCGCGCTCTATCGGGCGTAAAAATTTCTACGCAGTATAAGATTCGAACTTATGACCCCATCCGTGTGAAGGATGTGCTCTACCACTGAGCTAACTGCGCTTTTTTGCTCTCGGAATGAGTGCGGGGGGATTATAGCGCGTTTGGGGACGGATAGCAAGCATTTTTTTGCGAAAAAGGCATTTTTTTGCGAAAAAAACTTGTGCGAGGGGGATGTCGGTGTTACAATGTACAACGCAACAACATAACTATGAGTAAAAAACGGACAAATGAGGTGGTGCAGGCGTTTTTTGACGCAGTGGCATGGGTAAATAATCCCGACATGGTGGAGAAGCCGGATGTCGTGCGCGAGTATCTAGCGAATGGTGGGGATGTGAATGTACGGAGAGAAAATGGCGAAACGGCTCTTTTCTCTGCTGCAATGGATGGTTCGTCGGAGATGGTGCAGCTGCTGCTGGGAGCCGGGGGTCATGTGAATGTGCTGAGCTATGATTCCTCGGAATCACCGCTGCAAAGTGCTTACACAGAGGCATATCTTCTGTACGAGGAGGTGAACCGGGAGGCTGTGGCCTGCATGGAATATCTGGAGGCGCATGGGGGCAAGTGGAATCTTGTGCTGGATTGCGAGGATATGCCGGAGCTTTCTCCGCTCAATTATCGTTTTTTGCGTGCTGTTGTGCAGGAGGATACCGAGGCTGTGTATGCGGCTTTGGCAGAAGGTGCGAATGTAAATGTGCGAGGACGCAACGGTGTTTCTGCTTTGGTGCAGGCGGTGCGTATGATAACGTGGCGCTTACACGCGCATTGCTCTGCTACGAACCGGATGCAGAGAGCGTGTAGGCTGCTGTGGATACGGCGGAACGTTATGACCGCCGGCGGGCACTTGCAGCACTGCTGTAGCATAGGTCTGCCTCATGGGGGGCGTGGGGAATCCTCGTTGCGCGTAAACAAAAAAGGTTGCAATTCCGGGAGAATGGTGTATACTACCCGCGCATGCTTACCATCAAGAAACTGACGAAAGCCCACGCTGGGCGTACCTTGTTCTACGAGACGGAACTTATCGTGAACTGGGGGGAGCGCATAGCTCTGGTAGGGCCGAACGGTGCCGGAAAGTCCACGTTGTTCCGCATGATACTGGGCGAAGATACGCCGGATGAGGGGCAGATTGTGATGGATGAGTACGGCGTGGTGGGCTACCTGCCGCAGGAGGCCGGCGACCCGAGCGACCGCACCGTGCTGGAGATTGCCATGAGCATAACTCCCGATATGGGGCAGGCTATCCGTACCTTGCGCGAGTGTGATGCAATGGGAGACAATACCAGCGATGCCTACGCTCATGCCATGGATGTTTTTATAGCCAACAATGGCTACCAGCTAGAACCCAAAGCTAAGAGAATTCTGAAGGGATTGGCGTTTAAGGATGAGGATTTTCATCGCCCGGCGCGTGAGATGAGTGGTGGCTGGGTGATGCGTGCGCACTTGGCTCAGCTGCTGGTGGCAGAGCCGGATTTGCTGATGCTGGACGAGCCTACGAACCACTTGGACCTCATGAGTCTGCTGTGGCTGCGCCGCTATCTCATGAATTACCCCGGTGCTATTTTCATGATTTCCCACGACCGCGATTTCATGGACGAGCTTGTGGAGACTGTGTACGATATAGAGAATCAGGAGTTGGTGCGTTATACCGGTAACTACTCCAAATTCCTCGAGCTCAAAGAGCAGCGTTACGAAATCCTGCTGGCGGCCTGGCGAAATCAGCAGCGAGAAATCGCCCATATAGAGAGTTTTATAGATCGCTTTCGTTCCGTAGCCTCCAAGGCCGCGCAGGTGCAGAGCCGTGTGAAACAACTGGAAAAAATGCGGCGCATCGAGAAACCCCGTCAAGCACGCCGTGTGTTCAAGTTTATCTTCCCTCAGCCGCCGCGCAGCATGCAGCGTGTGCTGGAGTTGGAGAAAGTCGGCCAGAGCTATGGCGACAAGCGTATCTACAAGAACTTGGATTTGCTCATTGAGCGCGGGGATCGCATTGTGCTGGTGGGGCCGAACGGTGCGGGCAAATCCACACTGCTCAAGATTTTGGCCGGTGTGGTGCCCATAGATGAAGGGCAGAGAGTGCTTGGAACTACGACACGCATAGGCTATTTCTCTCAGATGCGCTCTGAGAACTTGACGCCGAACTTCACCGTGTTGGAAGAAATCATGAACGCCGATCCCGAGCTGCGGGAGGAGGAGGCTCGCGCTGTACTAGGCTCTTTTATGTTCCGCAAGCTGGACTGCGAGAAGCGCGTGGAGGTGCTCAGCGGCGGCGAGAAATCGCGTCTGAGCCTTGTGAAATTTCTGGTGAACCCGCCGAATTTGCTGCTCATGGACGAGCCGACCACCCA
>JAZNTO010000083.1:0-34303 GCA_045591805.1 Akkermansia sp.
CCCGCAAAACTTTCGGGTTACCCCTGCAAAACTTTCGGGTTGCCCCTGCAAAACTTTCGGGTTACCCCTGCAAAACTTTCGGGTTGTCCCCGCAAAACTTTCGGGTTGCTCCCGCAAAACTTTCGGGTTGCCTCTTCGCTATCGTATAGAACCCTGTCGACTTGTGCGAGTGTAGTTCCTGCCTAAGAGCTGTCGCCCGTTTTACGGGCTTTTTGACTTCTGCCTCGACTAGGGCGCCGAGGTTAGTGTCCCACTCTATTTAGGCTTTGAGCACCACTTCTCTGTGGAGCGCAACGGTCTGAAAAAGATTTTCGGTCTCTTTGCAGCGGCTGCCCGCGCAGCCACAGGTCTCACTTGCTGCGGTGGCGGCGGCGGGGATAGCCTTAGCGGTAAAACATATCGATTTGTGCCTGTAGGTACCCAAGGGGACACTCACATGGATTTGACCGTAAATGAGCAAATTGACTCAGATAAAACAATGTACTATGCTACAGTAAATTTTGGAGGACAGCCTTATAACGGCATGGTGACAAAAGTTGAGCCGACGGCTGGTGGAGATGTAAAGCTAACTGTAAATGTTTTTGGCGACCAAAAGTTTGGTGAAGATACTAATGTTTGGACTTTCTTTGCGAGTCTCATGGGAGATCAAGAATTGCAAGAAGGCGATGCAATTATGGGATTGCCGGCTCCAATGTTTGAATTGAAATATACAGACAAAAACAAACAGGTCGGTACATATATTTTCTCCATAAATGTTCTAAAGAATGATGAAGATGGTGAAGGAGCAGCGCCACAAGCTGACGATGATGACAATAACGGAGCCGGAGCCGTAAATGGTGATAATGTAACTCTTGAATATGAAACGGTCACATCAAATACTCCTGGTAAATTCTACCTCTTATATTAAACATTAGCTGTACCTAAAAAAGAAATTAGGGAAATTTACAGTAAAGCCGGGTGGCAGAAAAATTGCCATCTGGTTTTCTGTTGCTTTTAAGGCGTAGGAGAACCTGAAACGAATGTTATGTTGTAAGCATTGTGTACGGGGTAAAGTTAGAGATGCAACCCCATATATGAAGTAACAGCAGCGCGTGCCCCCTATGCTAAAGAGCACGCGCACTAGAATTATTCGTTAGGAATTACTGAATCTGGCGGAAAGTTCCGTCTTCAAATTCTATCACCTCTTTAAATTCTCCAACGAAATCTGTTTCTACAGCAGGAGTTGACGGATTATCACCTGGTTCCTCAACATATCCGGTCAATTCATATTTTATGCCATATTTTCCGCCTCGTTTTTTATCATCAGCATAAGTAAGCTTCAATGTCGGCTTTGGAAGATTAATCATAGTGTCGCCTTCCTCCATATCATCCATGAAGTAAGAAAAATAAGCCCAAGCCAATTCATCTGCGCCGAAGCGCTCATCTCCGGTTATGGATACTTCGAATACGACTTCTAGAGGTTTTGTAGCATCTTCTGTCTTTATCCTTAAATGCCCATCGTACCCACCCGTAGGATTATTGTTGCCGAAGCTAATTTTTACAGCGTATTCTCCATCAACCATTCCCGATTGTTCGAGAATCGCAATATTCATGGCACCTTGAAAGCCCTCAATGGCATCAAATTGATAAGTTTTGTATGCCAAGCCATCCCCGCCGCCGCCACCGCAGCAAGTGAGACCCGTGGCTGCGAGGGCAGCCGCTGCAAAGAGACCGAAAATCTTTTTCAGACGTTTGAGAAAAGGGAGCGATATTTACTGAATGTTGATAATGCAAGCAAAGGAACGAAGAGAGTGTGGGATGGGAGGTGCTTTTTGAGGTGTTATCTGCGTTGTTTTTGCAAGATTAGTGGAGGTGCGTTGACAAGAGGTCTAAAGCTATTAGAATGAACGAATGGCAAAAGTTACATACAGCAAAAAAACACGTACATTTACGGCGATTTGGAAGGATTATGCTTGCGAAGCAGAGGGGAAACGCTACCCCTATGGTCGCAAGTCACGTCGATGGACGGGGCAGAAAGCACCCACTGCGGCGGAGAAACGGCAGATGATATGCGAGATGCTGTTGCATGCCCAAAAAGCGGAGTTGGCGAGTCTGGAGCGCGCAGAACACATCCGCATATATGGTGCTCAAGCCGCAGTAAGCGCGGAGGCGTATCTGGAGGGTCTAGGCGAGGACGAGCTGTGTATCTCCACCACACAGGAGGCGAGAAAGGCTGCCCGGCAGGTTATAAACACCTTCGTACGCTGGCTTAAAGTCGAGCATGCTGGGCTGGCGCTGCACCGCGTCAACTCCTGCATTGCGGCGCAGTATTACAGATACCTGCAGGCTACGAATCTAAGCTACGGTACGATAGAGCATTACATAGCTCGACTTCGTTTTGTGTTCCATGCGGCGCAGTTGCGCTACGAGGAGAGCGTGTACAAGCCGGGGAACCCGTTTGCTGCGTTGCGGCTGCATAAGGTAATACCCAAGGTGATGGGGCACCGGCGCAAGCCGTATACGGAGGCTCAGCTGGCGGGCTTTCTGGCAGCGGCGGCAGAGCAGGGCGGGCCGAACATGTGGCGGAGGTTGCAGCGCTTTGGAGCTTATTATTTTCTCATCGTGACCGGCTGGCGGGTGAATGATGTGCTGCGGATGCGCTGGGAGCAGGTGGATATGCAGCGGGGTATTATATGGATGAAACACAGCAAAACGCAGAATATCGGCATACGCACGGAATTGAAGATAACGGGGTTGATGCAGACGCTTCTGCCGGCTTTGGAGAAGTTGCAGGAGCTGGCAGCCGAGGAGCACCGAGGCTATATGTTTCCGCTGTGGAGCGGCAAGGCCGGAAGCGCCTACGCGGATTTGGCGCAGCATTTTGCCAAATGTCGCGCAGAGTGGCAACTGGCAGAGTACGAGCAGCAGGGAGTAAACAAAACACATACTTACACCATACACTCGTTTCGTGGGACGCTTATTACCCTGTTGACTCGTGCGGGGTTTCAGGAGTCGCTCATCAACTATCTGGTGGGGCATGCTCCTCGAGGCACGGAAGCGCGGCATTATCTTACCCTAGGGGCAGAAGACACGCGAGCCATGGTAGAGTATATGGAGAAGATATGCAAGGCGCAACAATGGGAAGAAAAGCTCAGGAATCCGGATTTCAGCGGTTGAAGTTTGTTTCTCCGCCACCGCCGGGAAGGGTGAGGATTCACCGGCCCCCACCTTGCGGGCAGATATAGCCCCTATGGCTGGCGGGGCGTGAGAGGTGTGGTTATATCCGCGTTGCGGGTTATATCGCCTTCTGGCGAAGGCGGTGGGGAATTCACCGCCCGCTTTGCGGGCGATATAACCCATGCGAAGCATGGATATAACTGTCCTGCGGACAATATAACCTGCCCGGCGGGCAGATATAGCCCGCCCCGTCTGCTATGGCTGGCGGGGCGTGAGAGGTGTGGTTATATCCGCGTTGCGGGTTATATCCTCGCTATCGCTCGGATGAAATCCGCCTGACGGCGGGTTATATCGCCTTCTGGCGAAGGCGGTGGGGAATTTGGTGCTCGCCCGGCGGGCAGATATAGCTCCGTTTGCTATCGCAGGCGGGATTCTTTCTTCCCCAAAAAAGCGAACCCGCCTCTCACTTGTGGGTGAGAGGCGGGGGAAGGTGTAAGTTTCAGAGAGATGTCGAAGGTGTGCTATCAGGCAGTAGCTTCGTCTTTCTTTGTTTCTTGGCCGGCGGTTTCCTCGTCCTTGCGGGCGGGCATTTTGCCGGTGGTGAAGTACTGCTCGATTTCCTCGAGCGTGCGCCCCTTGGTTTCGGGCATGAAGAAGGCGGCGGTGATGAAGTAAATCACGGTGAAGCCGGCCAGCCAGAAGAATACGCCGGAGTAGCCACTGGCGCCAACCCAGGGCAGGAAGGTGCCTGCAATGGTGGTGGAGACAGCTTGGTTGATGAGCAGAGCAATGGCCATGCCGTTGGCGCGGATGCGGTTCGGCATCAGCTCAGAGAGTGCCAGCCATACACACACGCCGGGGCCCGCTGCATAGAAGGCGATGAAGACAACGAAGAAGGCTGTAACTGCCCAACCGGTGACGGGGGTGGGCTTCATGCCAACCTCTGCACGGGCTATGCTGACTGCTTTGAGCTTGCCCAGTTCGGGCTGGTCGCTCCAGAAGCAGATGGTGTCCATGAAGTTGGGGGCTGCTTCGAAGTCCGGAGCTACGACGATGAAGTCCGAGTTGTTCTCCATCTTCTGCACGGTAGCAGCAATTTGCTTGATTTCTTCTTTTGTCTTGCCTACGGGGATAAGGGTTCCCTTGCTGATGCGCTCGGAGATGCTCAGAGTTTTCTCTTTCTTACCGCTCTCTTGGGACGCGATGAAGGCTGTTTTTGCCTTTTCCAAATCGATGCTACCGGCAGCGTAGAGGGCGGTCTGCTTGTCGCGCTCGGCAGCACAGAGCTCGAGCAGAGGACGCTCGTACACGGCGCCGTTCTCTACATCGGGGGTGTCATTGGGCTCGCCGTTGGGCTTGCCTTCGCTGTCCACACCGTCGTCATCCTTCTGTACCATGATGCCTTCCAAGCTCTTGAGGGCGGCCTCGCGGTCGAAGTATTCTGCCATGGACTGGAAGTCGGATGAGCCTTGTGCGTAGGTGACGATGAGCTGTACGCCCTCTTTCACCTTGCCGTTTTCCAGCAGTTCGGGGTTGGTTGCGGCGGCGTTTTTCACCACATCTTCCACGGATACCGTAAGCTGAGCGCCCTGTGCGTTGGCGGCGGTGAGCTGCTTGTTGAGCTGCTGCACAACGTAGTCTGTCACGGGTACGCGGTTACCCTCCACCATTTTGAACATGATGCCCACACCGGCCAGGCCTACGATGATGCCCAGCGTGCCCATCTTGAGCAGGAAGGTGCGTCCTTTCTTGTCTACCAGGGAGACAGCCACGATTGTCATGAGCATGTTGACAATCTTGATGGCGAGGTCGGCATGGTTGGCCGTTTCGCCTTCAAGGCCGGCCTGCTGGAAGATTTTGACGGAGTAGTTCAGCACGGAGTTGATGCCGGTAGCCTGAGTGCAGGCCAGGACTACGACTGCCAAGCAGAAGGGGATGATGTATTTGCGCTGCAGGAGGCTGTCGCCCTTGGCGGCCTCTGCCATGGCGGCTTTTTCTTCCGCCTCGCGGGCATCGGCATCCTTCATTTCCTGCAGAATCTCGCTGGCGGCTTTGTCGCCGTTGTTGGCAGCCAGAGCGAGCAGAGCCTCATCCTCGCGGCCATTGCGGTACAGCCAGCGCGGGGACTCCTTGAGGCGGAAAGCGCCGAAGAAGAGGATAACGCCCGGTATGGCAGAGCACCAGAAAATGACCTGCCAGGCTACGTTTGCCTGGGCTTCGCCGGCTACGTTTGCCGCGCCGATGGCCATGGTGGTGAAGAGGCCGATGAGCGCCGCAAAAACAAGCCCCACCGTGAGCATGAACTGGAACATGCCCGTGCCCTTACCGCGTGCCTGAGCATCCAGACACTCAGCCAGATACATGGGTACCACCACACCTACCAGACCGGCGGAGGCACCTTGCAGGATGCGGCCGGCCATGAGCAGGCCGAATACGCCGTTGGAGAAGCAGATGACCGGGATGCTCAGCGTGAAGAGCAGCGCAGAGATGATGATGACCTTCTTGCGCCCCAACCACTCTGCCAGCATGCCCGCAAAGAGGGAGGAAAGAACCGAACCGGCCAGAACTGCTGCCACTACAAGCGAGAGCTGCTGCGGCGAGTAGCTGGAGGTTTTTTCGATATACGGAAGGGCCGCAGCAATCACGCCTACGTCTATGCCGTAGAGTAGACCGCCAAGACCTGCCATTACCATGAGGTAAAGGGCATAGCGTTTTACCGAAGCCGGAAGCTCGGTTGTCGATGTATCTGTACTCATAACCTCTTCATTATACCACGCCTGTTTGGCAGTTCAATCCAAAAAATCGGGTTGTCGGCGGGATTTTTTGAGGCAAAAATCTTGTGGATTGATTACTAATTGTTTGGGAGTTTGGCTAAAATTGTGTTTGCCAGCCGCTTCGGGGTGTTTTTTGTGTCATTATACGGGGAGCAGGGTATAGGGGCTGCCCAAGGTTCCCTGCGCAGCCAGGTGCGTTGGCGCTTGGCGTATTGGCGTGTAGCTAGTGCGAGGGCGGCTATGAGCTGTGCGCGGGAGAGGTGGCCGGCAAGGTGCTCGCGTATGAGCGAGAGCCCCAGAGTCTTGGCTGCTGTGGGGGAGAGCTCGGTCGGCAGGGCGGCCACCTCTGCTATGGCTCCGGTATCCAGCATGCGCTGTGCGCGGGTGGCTATGCGGGTATCCAGCTCTGTGACATCCGGCACCAGGCAGAAGCCCGGCCCGCTGGCTTGCGGCTGCCAGTTGTTGCGCCAGTAGGCGAGCGGCTTGCCGCCCAGCAGCACAATTTCCAGATTTCGTACCACATAGCGAGGGTTTTGCAGGTTGGTGGCGGCGGCGCCTTCCGGGTCTGCCTGCTGCAGGCGGCGTACGGCCTCTGCCGGCGGCAGGGCCTCCAGCTCAGCGCGCAGCACCGGGTCGCTCGGCGGTGCAGGGGATATGCCGTGCGATATGAACTTGACATAGAGGCCGCTCCCTCCGGTTACGATGGGGACAGCGCCGCGTGCCTGAATTTCTGCTATGCAGGCTTGGGCTCGGCGGGCATGAGTGGCGGCATCGTTGTTTTCCTGCACCTCCAGAGTGCCGATGAGATGGTGCGGCACGCCGCATTGCTCTGTTTGTGTCGGGGCGGCGGTAAGCACGGGCAGAGCGTGGTATACTTGGTAGGCATCTGCGCTCACTATCTCTGCCCGCCCCAGCAGACGTGCCAATGCCACGGCTACTGCACTTTTGCCGCACCCGGTCGGCCCCAGTATGAATATAGGAGACATGTACCCCAGCGGAACTTCGCCCTTATATCAGTCTTTCTTGCGTGTAAGGTACTTCATCAGCGCGTAGAGTGCAGCCAGCAGCACCACGCCGCCCACGATGAGGTGGCTCTCCGCCTTTACGGCATCGATGAGCGCCTCCGGCGATTCCAGAATGCCGGGGTGCTCGCGACCTACTTTATCCCCGAACCACGCCAGCACCCAGCACCAGATGGCCGATCCGGTGATGGTGGTGAGGCTGAACATGCCGAAGTTTACCCGTGCCAGACCGGCCGGTATCGAAATAAGGTGGCGGATAACAGGTAGAAAGCGCGAAAAGAAAATGCCCGCTGTGGAGTATTTGCGCATGAATTCCTCCGCCGTTTCTACCTTGTGCTGCGGCATGAAAAAGTATTTCCCGAAGCGGTAGATAACCGGGCGCCCTACCCACAGCGCGCACACATACATGACCACCGAGCCCAAGTACGAGCCCACGGTGCCGGCCAGCACCACGCCCCAGAAGGACATTTCCGCATTCGGTAGGGCTGCCAGAATAGCCGCCGGCGGCACCACTACCTCGCTCGGTACGGGCAGTATGGAGCTTTCCATCGCCATGAGCAGCACCACGCCCCAATAGCCCCAGTCTACTACCCAGCCCATCCAAATGTTGATCAAGTCATGTAACATGCGGACATTATGCACATTCTGCCACAAAAGGCAAGCCCAATGTGGATTGGCTCGCATACTCACCGGCGGAGCAGACGGCGGATTGTTTGTGGAATAAGCGGAGTTTCCGGCGGGCGGCGATATTTTCTGCTTCACAATTCGTGCAGAATGTGGTTAAATGAAAGAGGCATGAGTGTCGGAGACGGTAGAGAGGGAAAAGTGCGTGCCGCTTTGCTGGGCAAAGGGCAGCTGGGAGGCAAGCTCGCGGGGATGAGCCTGCCGCGGCAGATTGTACACATCGCACTCTGGCCGCTCCTGGAGCAGGTCATGAGCTTTATATGTGCCTCGACCTCGCTTTTTCTGGCTACCCACATGGGCACCGCCGGGGAGGTGACGGAGCAGATAGCCTCCGGCATCGGCGTGACTGGATATGTCATGTGGCTGGGGTTCCTCATGCAGGGGGCTGTGGGTATGGGGGCCACAGCCATCGTGAGCCGTATGACGGGGGCACGCAAGTTTGGCGAGGCGAACTACGCTGCGAATCAGGCTGCAGTGCTGGGGCTTCTGGCGGGCGTGCTTTCTGCGCTGCTCATGTACCTGACGGCGGATTTTCTGGTGACGCGCGCGCTTACGCTCACGGCCTATGCGCAGGAAGTGGCGCTCACCTATATGCGGGTAGGCTGCTGGGTTGCCATTTTTTCCGGAGTGGTGTTTGCGGTGAATGCTGCGCTGCGCGGTGCCGGAGATACGCGCACGCCCTTCTTCATCATGCTGGCGGTGGATGGGCTCAATATCGTTTTCAGTGTGCTGTTTGTGTATGGTTTGGGCATGTTCATAGAGGGGCTGGCACTGGGGATGATAGCCGGCATGGCGGTGGCAGCACTCATCTTGGTAGGCATCCTGGCGTATCGCACGGTGCAGATGCGCCGCCGCATGCAGGGGGCAGACCCGGACACCTACGCCGCTACGCAGCCTCCCACCTATGTGCCGCCGCTCTTCCTGAGCCTGCGCAGCCTTATGCCGAATTGGCACAGCATGTACCGCATTCTCAGCATCGGCCTGCCACAGGCACTGGAGATAGGCGGTATATGGCTTATCCAAATCTATGTGCTGCGTGTTATATCCGGCTTGGGAAATGCCTATGTGGGGGCACACAACATAGCCATACGTATAGAGAGCATGAGCTTCCTGCCCGGCTTCGCCATCGGTATGGCCGGCGCCACCCTTGTGGGGCAATATCTAGGCACCGGTAGTGTGCGCATGGCACTGGAGACCATACGCAAATGTGTGCGTTACAGCGTGGTGTTCATGGGGCTTATGGGAGCTGTGTTCTATGCTTTCCCCGGGGTGTTTGTGGAGATATTTGCCTCCAACTCAGCGGGGCTTATGCGTGCTACGGTGCCGGTGGTGCAGGTGTTTCTGCTGGCGGAGCCGTTCTATGCGGCCATGCTGATGCTCAAGATGTGCCTGCGCGGCGCGGGCGATACCCGGCGCGTCATGTTTGTGTCTTACGGCTGCATGGGCTTCTTCCGTGTGGGCTGTCTCATGCTCTGGCAGCTCTTCTGGCCCGAAACGCTCTCGCTTGTGGGTATATGGCTTCTTTTTACCGTGGATATGGCCGTGGAGTACTTTATCCTGAACCGCATGCTCTTCCGTCTCCGCTGGGCGCGGAGAAAAGTCTAGCCCGATTCGCGCGCCGGCAAATCGGGCAGGGAGGGGCGGAATGAGTGTTGTATAGTGAGTCTTTACAACTCGTCTCCGAGTTCGGTGCGGATGAGGCTGCGCACGGCCGCGTGCACTTCCTCTATGCTGCCGTCTGCCTCGATGCGGTGGAGCCAGGGCATTTCCATGGCGGAGTAGATGTCTGCACAGGCCTGCAGGAAAGGCTCGTTCTCGAAAGCATCGTTGCCGTTGCCACGCGCGCTCATGCGCTCCATGGACAACTCTACCGGGATATCCAGCCAGAACGCAATATCCGGTATGGTGGCAAACTCCTCGTTCATCTCCCGTATGCGCTCCACATTCACCCCGCTGGCTCCTTGGTACGCCATCATAGACAGGTAGTAGCGGTCCAGAAGTACCCAAGCTCCGCGTGACAGTGCCGGCTCGATGAGCTCTCGCACGTGCTCGCGCCTATCCTGCAGCAGGCAGTTTATTTCTTCCTCCAAGCTCAGCCGCTCGCCGCTTTGGGCTGCGCGACGCACTTTCATGCCCCACTCGCCGCGGGTCGGCTCATAATCGCATACTACTTCCTTGCCCTGCGCCCGCAGGTACTCGGCCAACAGTTTTATCTGGGTAGACTTGCCCGTGCCGTCTATGCCTTCGAAGACGACCAGGCAGCCCCTTAGGTGAGGTGAATCTGCTTCCATTGCGTGCACAGACTAACACACTGCGCCCCTCCTTGCAAGACTAAATTTTTAGATTCTTCGTGCCACGGCGCCAGACTCATATCCCTATGCCTCCTCCTCCCCGGCAGCTACACTCTGCATCGCTGGCGTTACCTCACCAAGCAATACAGCCGGAGTCTCTTGGGAACCCCACTTTTCTTTGGAATCGCGAGTATAGTACCAAAATCCCGCGTAAAGACAACACTTTACGCGGGATTTTGCAGTATTCTAACGCTGGAGGCGAGGGGAATTAGCTTGCTGACATTCTGTTTATTACAAAGAATCGTAATAAAGTCGTAAACTTTTCATGACAAATTTCACTTGCAAATTTAATCCATCGCTCGTTCCTCCACCGCACGCTCCGTACGCAGCAGGAAGTCCAGGATATTCGTCACCGCGGCCACGCCATAACTCATCGCTTTCAGCTTCGCACCACCCGCCGTCGTGGGATTCCTGCTCGCCAGAATCCCAAACGTCGCCAGCACTCGGATGAAGTTCTCCACGGCGATAGTCTTATCCTGCCAACTGCTCGGCTTCCTGCCCCAGAACACCTTGCGGATATCCGAAGCCACGCGCTCCATGTCTGCCATCGGCAGCAAGCTCTGCGTCGGCATCCATACTCGCGCCTCTTTCGGCAGGAACGTATTGAGCACCCCTGTACCGGCTCCCACAAAAGCACCTACCAGCGGCAGCCCTGCCAGCGGACCCAGCACAGAACCGGCCACATACTGCTGCCAACTCCGGCGCTTCCATTGTTCCTCATCGTCAGTCATCCAGTTATAGACCGCCGTCAGCACCTGGAGCGCAATACCATGCTCAAGCCACACATACGCAGCCTTGCCCCAGTCACCTTTCTTACCTCGTGCCATCAGGCGCAGAACATTGCCCATGGTGTTAATGCTCTCGCCGCCCAGGAACAGATTGCCGATACTGAACAGCGACTTCTTACCACCCAGCAAGGCGCGGCTGCGCCAATCCAACGGCTGACTCTTGAACGCAAGCGCACGCCGCACCTCATTCATCGCATCAGCGTCCAGCTCCTCGTGAGTAAGTCCGGGATTCTCTTTCTGCGTCTTCCGATACACAGCATCATAGAGCGTCACACACGCGCGAACATTCGCACGCATATCAATCCACTCCATCAGACTCATACCCGCACGCGCAGCGGCATCCGTCGCACCCTTGGCAGAAATGACATCAGCATCCCCCAGCAGAGCCTCCGCGTTCACGCTTGCAGCCCAGCCCTTGAAACGCCCATCCAGCTCAGGCCTCGCCGCCATCTCAACCAGCGAAATCTTACCCAGCCCCAGATTCGCGCGGGAAGCAGCCTTGTGCCACTCCCACCAGCTCACCCGGTCAGACCCCGCCAGAGTATTGAACAACGCCGTACCCTGCTTGAACAGCGTCCCTACGCGGTAATTCAGCACCGCCGTAGCCGTAGAGCTCCCCATGGCAGACAAGCACCGCGTCATCCAGCGGGCCGTCTCCTCCGCTGCCGGAACAGCCCTCGTCATATTATCCGCAATCAGCTTCATCTCTCCCACCGTGTGGGAGCTGAACACCTTGGCCAGAGCATCACTCATCCTCAAATCACCATCGCGGTAATTCAGTACCGAGCTGATATCCGTCGGCAAGTCCTCATAACCCAACATGATATCCTGCTCTTTCATGGCACACTCAAACGCCGTCAACACATTCATCGTCGGGTCAATCTTGGCATTGTGGTGGTGGCGGCTGTAGAGAATCTTCGCCGTACCCTTACCCGCCGCGCGACCCTCACCGGCTCCGCCCATGATAGCCTCGGAATGCACCTCATACCCGGCATTGAAGTAAGCGCGGAAGTAATTCTCCACCTCCGGGAACGGCATACCATACACGCGCTCGTACACCTCCTTAATCTGAGCCGTACGCGCCCCCAGCTCATCGCGCAAGCGGTAAGCCAGAGCCATCATCTTCTCACCGGCAAAAGCCTTCAGCTGGCGCACCACGTTTTCCGTGTACCCCTGTCGGCGCAGCGTCTCCTCATAATCCGCCTGCTCGCACAGAAGCACCCTGTACGCCGCCTCAGAGCGCGTCAGCTCCAGGCCACCCTCATCCTCCGGGCGAATGGCCGCATCTTTCTCCAGCTTCTCCTCCATCCACTTCTCACGCGCCTTATCAGCCCGTTTCTTAGCAGCCTTGGTCAGATTATGGAACCGCGAGAACTCCTGCTGCGTCAGCACGCTGGCCATAGCCTCGATACCATGCAGCACAGACTTCTTCGCGTCGCCAATCTCGCCATACTTCGCCATAGCCTCCTCCAGAATATGCGCCGGGATAATCTCATCCCCCTGCGTCTCCAGATGCTTCATCATCGCCGCAAACGTATTCGGCGAGAAATTCTTCTTGTGCGTCTTCCGGCGCAGCAAGCCCAAGAACTGCGCTCGCAGCTCCGCCGTCTCCTGCTCCAGAAAATCTGGCTCCTGCGGACGCAGCACAATCTTCGTCTTCTCCGTCCGGTTGATATAGTCGATAAACTTCCTGGCCTCCTCGCTATTCCTGGCTCCCGAAACCTCGAACACCGCATCCATCATCATGGCGCGACGCTCCTTTTCCTTGCTCTCGATATACACCTTGGCGCGAGCCATGCGGTTCGTGAAATCGCGGGCAAACACCTCCACCTCTTTCACGCCGGTCATCGCATCAAAGAACTGCGCGTCATTCATCCAGGAACCAAACAACGCATGCACCTTGCGCGCCCAGCTCGTCATCGGCAGCACCCCTCGCTTCTCCGCCTGGTGGCGGCGGCGTTCATCATTCAAGGTCTCTGCATGCTCCTCCATCAGCGGCGTACACATCTTGGCAATCCGCTGGCGGCGCAGCTCTTCCGCATTCTCCCAAGCCTGCCGCCCGGTCGTGATAAACTCACCCAGCGCCTTGGCCGCACTTTCCGCCTGCGCTGCCGTCATGCCGTCAAAGCACGTATACGTCTCATACTCCTGCTTTGTACAAGTTACTACCACAGACTCGCCGTCCGCGTCGTACGTATCCACCGTAATCAGTTCATCCGGCTCCAGCTCAGCCCACACCTTGCGGCCATCCGGGCAATTCTCTTCCCCGGTGTAGCGCGTGCGCTCAAAAGCAAGCTTCTGCCCCTTGGTCAGCTCCAACAGGCGCATCATATCCATCACCTTATTGTAAGCCTCCGCAGCCATGCGACCTTTCACCGGCTTGCCATCCTTACCCGGCAGCGGCGTCAACGCATTCACCACGCGGCGAATCCTGCCCAGCGTCGTATCCTTGCGGAACGCATCCAACTGCAACGCCACACGCTCCAGGAACTTCGCCATCAGCCTGTCCGCACGCATCGAGCCCAACGCCTGGAACAACTTGTTCATCTCCTCGCTGAACTCCAGCTCTATCCTCGTGAACGTCTCCGTCTCAATCTGCGCCTTAATCTTGCCCTTGGCCTTAGCATTCGGCGCATCCGCAAGCCGCTCGGCATACTCAGCCTCCACCTGCTCATGCACCTCTTCCCACACCTCGCGCATTGCCTCCATCCCCTCCTCGGCACCCGGCACATCTCGGAACGCATGCTCCCAGAACTCACCGTGAGCCTCAGCCTTACCGCTGATAAGCCGGTACACCATCCCATAGAACGAACTGTACATCTTCGCATCCCAGCCAGTCATCGGCACCGTGGCAGCAGCCTTTCCGGCATCGCCACTACCGCGCAGCTTCGCATACGTATTGAAATACACCTTGTACGGCTCCAGAGCGGCGCGGTACGTGTTCGGCAGCAGCGATTCAATGCTATCCATCACCGCCAGCCCCTCAGCCGCCAGGCGCAGCCCATCTGCCTCCTCGCTGCCATCCGTCTGCGACCTCAGCTCACGCATGCGGCGCATCACATTCTCACGCATCTGGTACACACGGCGGTCAAAATGGAACTCACCCGCCGGCATCAGGCGCTCATCCAGCAGATACCCGAAACGCCCCATATTCAGGAACGTCACACCGCCCAGGTCAGTCGCATTCTTACGCACCGCCACAGTATACGAACTCGGCCTGCTCTTCATCAACGGCTCAGCAGAACCATCCGCCATCGGATTTCCACCCTCAGTACCATACCCCTCGCCGGTGAATCGAGCCTCCTGTTCACCATGACTCATCACATAAGTCAGAGTTATCGACGTCTCGTCACCGCGCTCCACCCCCGCATGCAGCCGCTCCAGAAACGCCAGATTATCCCGGCTCCAGTCATCATTCACACCTGCCGCCTTGCGCTGCTCAATAGCCTTACCGATATAAGCCAGCGCCTGTCCCTGGTCAAAACTACCCGCACCCATGGCAAAACCCTCCAACTGCTGAATCGCATGCTGACTCTCATGCAGCAGCGTATTCAGAATCTCGCTTCGGTACGCCACATTCACCGCAATATACGCAGCCTGCTCGCTACCCTCCTCCGGGCTGAAATATCCGCCCACACTCGTCTCCTCCACAGGCCTGTACAACCGCACGCGCATCTCCGCCAGCTCCGGGTATGCACGGAACAGCTCCGGGTAATGCAGCAACGCCGCCAGGCTCACATCCTTATGCCCACCGGCTGCCACATTCAGCATACCCGGTGTCACATCACTACGCAACCGCGCTCCGCTCACCGGAATCACAAACTTCCGCTGACCGTCCGCCGGGTCGGTGTAATCTGCTCCCTTTTCCAGATACTCATTCGCCGTCTTCGCTTTCAGCCCGCAGATGGAGAAATCAATCCGAGAACTATCCGCATCAAACGTTCCTCGGTTATCCGTGACGCTCTTTACCTGATTAGACTCAAAAGCAACATAATCCGTGCTTGGAGGCACGTTGTTAGTATCAGAAAATCCTACGTCGATGACATTGCGGACGACTAATCCATCATGACCGTTTTTTCTTGCTTCCTCTGCATACCAGTTTACGTCTTTTATGTCGTACTTTTCTCCGTGCCATGTCATGCCGTTAAAGTCAACTATCAGAGGATTTTTCAAGTCCATAAACAGGGGATATATACCACCTTTTCGGGAAATTCCCCAATACGTGCGGGTATGCCGGGCATCATCGGCATCCAGAATTACGTCTTCTGCCTTGCCTCCGTAGTAATCCGCAAAACTGACAGCTATCTCTCGATTATCATTTGCAAATATCGTGCCATCGGGAGCTCCGGACTGGTGCCGTTCTTTGCCATCATTGAATACCCTGAACCACTGCATACTGCCATGGTATACGACGAGTGGCTCGCCGTTTTCGTCTACGACTTTGGAGGCGGTGTCGGGGGAAGATTCCCAGTCTCCGAACCAGTTTTTGAAGGATTGGAGACGTGTTGCGACCCACAGTTCCGGGCTCAATTTACTAGGCTTGCCATTCGGTGCAACCAGCCCGCGCTTGCTGATACGCATTTCCTTTGCAATGTTTTTCGCTTCCTCTGCATAATTTTGCTTGATATATTCACTAATCGGATTTACAATTTCCGTGCGAGTGAAATTCTTCGAGAACGAAGTCGGGTGAAACGCCTGCCCGCTCGCCTTTTTTGTAATCTCGTTTAAGTAGATTGTCTTCTGGCGCGTACCTCTCGGGTTGTCATTCTTGCCTCCAATTGTCTCAACAACCACATACAGCGCATCTCCATACTGCTTTGTAAATTCAAGAGTATACCCTTTTTTGGCATCGATGAGTTTCACGGAGTCATAATTCTCCACAATGTCAGGAATCATCCGCAAGTCATCATGCGTAAGATTCAAATGACCATCCTCAATAAACGAATCAAGACAATGCTTAGAGTATGAATGCCACAAATCAGAAACACTCACAGAGTGACTCCCATTCTCTAAATCAATTGTTCCGTTCGATAAACTCAGCACTTCATTACGCAGATTGTCAGCAACTCCTGCATATGGTACAGGCGTATTTGCGCCGGAATCATGAGGCTTCCCACCCTGCTGCAATACATCGACAGCATCATAAAAAGCATCATACTTTCCGGAGCCTCGCAACGTGTTAATCAAATCACGCTGATACACCGTCGAATAATCCACACCCTCCGTCTGCCACTCCCGCGCAGCATACTCCCGGAACAACCGCTCGCTCGGCGATTCAGCCTTGCTCGCCACAGCATCTGTCGGCATATCGCTCCCCTCTCGTCCACGCCATGCCGCGCGAATCTCGTCCATCAGCTCGCTATCGCTATACGGACTCTTCCACCGCTCACGCAGCGCGTTAATCTCCGCCAGCTTCTTCTTCAACGCCACCGGGTCTTTCACATCCACCCCGTACTTCTTACCCATCGCCTCGGCATTCCTCTTCTTCGCCGTAGCATTCAGGTAGCTGGCATCCTGGGCAAGCTCATTGCGCCGACGCAGCACATACTGCGCCACAAAATCCATAAACTCGTCATTATCCAGCGTATTGCCGAACAAATCCATGCCGCCATCCAGCCCCATTTCCTCCTGCATCTGTTGCTTAGCCAACTCCGCCTCCATGCGGGCCAGAACCTCAGCCTTACTCCCATCACGCAGCGCAACCTCCAGACCTCGCCGCTGCACCGCATCATTGCCAGGGCAGAAATCCGCAATCCACAGCGCCACCCGGTCATCAATCGTACCATTCCGCAGCGCATCCATCACAGACTCACCCGCACGTCGTCCAATACGGAAACCGATAGAACCCAGCTTACCCTCACGCGTGATACCCGCACGCTCCACCTCCTCATTGCTCAGAGGCTTCCCGCCGGTGAACTCACCACGCACATACAACGCCACTTCCAGCGGCGTCGCCTGATTATCGCGGATATTGCTCTCAATATCATATCGCCGGGCCCACGCCAAATCGCGCACCTCGCTCTCATCGTACACATAGGCCGATATACGCGTCGCACCCGCACGCTTCGCCGCATCCAGACGATGGCGACCGCTAATCACCAGCAGAGCTCCATCAGCCTTGCGCCACACACGAATCGGGTCATGGTCAGGTCGGTAGTCACCTTTCAGCGGATGTACCACGCCGCTATCAGCATCAGCACCCAACTTGAAATTCGGCAGCACTTGCAGCTTCCCGACCTCCAGCAAGCCGCTCTTGCATACCAGCCCGCCCTCGTCAGTTATCTCCAGGCACAGTCCACCTGCAAAATCAGCATCGCGCTCCGCACCCGGCTCACCCTGTAAACGCTCCTCCGCTGCATCAGCGGCATGCTCAGCCGCCTCCTGCACAACCTCCTCATGACTCTTCCCGGCATTCTCCGGCTCGGCAGCATACTCCTCCAGGCGTTCACGCGCAGCCTCAGCCGCACGCGCCTCCGCCTCCTCACGCTCGCGCTCCAGAGCCTCCTGCCCCTGCCGCGCACGCGCCTCAAAATCCTCCGTAATACTCGGCTCAGTCAGCTTCCCTGCGCCATACGCCGCATCCAGCTCCCCCTGCCGTTTCTGCACCTCATACCACGCTTGGTGATACTCCTGCGCCTCCGGCTCCTCGCGCAGCGCAGCCTCCACAGCCTCACGCCCCGCACCGAACAACTTCTGAGCCACCTCCGGCAACACCCCCTCCGTACGCGCCTCCTCCATCGCCATAGCCAGATTCATATCGCGCTCCAGCTCCAGCAGACTCAGGTCGGCCATCCCGAACAACTCACGAGCCCAGCCCGGCATCTGGCCATCCGCAGCCGCCTGGCGCAGCTCCGAAAGCATCAGCGTACTGCCCGCCTCCGTCAGCTCACGCTCCACGGCGCGGTACTCATCCACCGATAAATCATACTCATTGAAATCATCCTGCATAATACGCTCAGCCAACTCCGGGTGCGTCTTATCCAGACTCAGCAACTTACCCGCAGCCTTAGCCACCGCAGCATTCTTGCTCTGCTTCGCCCAGTCTGCAAACGCCCGCAGATAGCGGTACGCCTCCGTCACACTCATACCCTGGCTTTCCCGCCAGTCATACATCACCTGCTCGCCCAACTCCTCCGCAATCTCATCCACGCGGGCATCCTGAGCAATCCGCAGCACACGCCGCAACTGCTGACCATCAGCCGACCTCTGACGCGTCACATTCGCACGGCTGCCAAACGCCTGAGGGTCAAGCTCCACACCGCGACTCGCCTGTTCCTGCTCGAAACGCTCGCGCATATTCGTCGCAAAGCGCACCAGCTCACCAAGCGTACCGCGGTCAGAAATATCCTTGTGAACCTCCCCCTCGGCCTTGCGGCGGGCATCAGCTGTATCCATACCATCAGCCACCAACTCCGCCGTACGCACCTCTATACGTTCCAGCGCACGCTCCTTCCACCCCTCAAACTTCGCCAGACTGTCAGCCTCACGCATCCACTCCACACGCACCTCACCTTTCAGCTCATCGCGGAACGCATCCAGCAACCGCTTGCCGCCTGCCGCCTGTCGCAGCATGCGGGCCGTACCCTCCAGCCTGTAACCAATCGCCGCCTGCAAATACACGTCGGCATCCTCGCGCGTCAGCGTCACAAACTTCTCGCCGCGCTTGAACGAACCATCCGGCTGCACCTTGCCACCATAGTACAGATTCACCATACCATCCTGCTCAGCAGCCCCCACACTCAACCCATACTCCTCCATAGCCGCGCGGATAGCCTCATCCGTACGCATCTGCACCGCCCTTTCGCGGTCAACAAACGCCCGGCTCTCCTCAACCGCACGCCTCATCGTCCCCTCAGCATCCTCAGCCATATTCTGCTCGCGCAGCTCCGCCAACCGGCGCATCTGCTCACGCGGCTTCATACGCACAGTACTCTCAAACTGCTTACGCGTTATACCCTCGCTCAGCGCACCCTTCAAATTGCCCAGGTACATCAACGCGCGGCCACGCGTAGCCCCCGTAGCCGGAGCACCCAGCACCGCACCCAGCAAACCCTGCTCAGCCCAGTAACTGAAAGACCCCATCTGCTCAGCCTGAGCCTCCAGCCCCTGCACCCCCGTGTCCAACTTATCATCCTGCCACAAAGCAACCGTATCATAAAGCGCATTCGTCGCATTAGTCGCCGTCGGCAGCACAGCACCGAACGTAAACGTCGTACCCAAAGCATTCGCTGCATACGCCCCACCCGTCCGGCTCGTAAACCTCGCCATCAACGTCGGCGGCAAAACACGCCCCACCCCTCGGCGCACCAGCATACTCGCAGCCATCATCGGTAGCGTCCCCGCAAACACCTCCGCATGCGTCTTGCCCAGAATCTCACCATCACCGATAGAGCCATTCCCCTCCTCAAGCGCAGCCTGCTGCACACCATAACCATGAGCCAGCGCATCCGTAGCCAGCCCACCCATAGCAGGCCCCTGAGCAATAAGAGGCACCATCCACGGGCCAAGGTGCACCAATGTAGAAGTCAAGTTTGCCGGCATCGACGACACACGGAACCCAATCTCCTCACGCGCCATACCGCGCCCCTGTTCCACAGCCTCACGCACACGCCCGCGCCATGCCGCGCGATTCGTCACCTTTTCACTCAACTGCCGGTTATCCAGCCACTCCCCATCTGTCCCACGCATCATATCCGGGTGCAGCATATTCCGCTCACTCGGCAGAATACTACCCATCACATCCTCAATAGCCTCACCCGTGGAAGAGAAACTACCCACCATATTCTCAAAGAACCCTCGCTCCCCGGTCTTTCTCTCCTCCTCCAGCGCATCCGCCGTAATCTGCTGCAAAGCCATCTGGCGGGCAGCCGGGCTCGCCTTGCGCTCATACAGCACATCCGCCTGTTGCTCCGCAGTTGCGCCATGCCGTGCCAGCGTGGCAACATACCCCGCCAGCTGCAAATCCTTGTAATCAATCCCAGCCCCCGCCAGCAGAGTATAATCCTCCGGCGTAGGCACCCCGCCACGCCCGGCAAGAGTATCGCTCACAACCTGCTCCAGCCTCTCCGCCTGTTGCCTCTGCACACGCTGCTGCTCCGCATACTGCCCGCGCACCTCATCACGCACCAGCTTCCCATAAAGCGCATAATAATCCTGCCGCGTATCCTTACCGCTCAACCGCAACCGGTCAAACTCACCCTGGTACACGCCACGCCGCGCCTCCGGCATCCCGGCAAGCGTTTGCTCCACCAGCCCCATAGGCTCATCCGCCATCGCCGGTGCAACCACACGCGCATAATCCTCGCCAAACGAATGCAGCGTAGCATCCTGCTTCCGCAGCGCCTCATGAGCATACACACCATACTCCGGCGATTCATCCACCAGCCTCCGGCATTCCTCATCCTCATCATACAGCCACACAGCATTCAGAACACGCAGCGACTTATCACGCTGCACCTGCACCTCAAAATCATTCATTGTATTCATATTAGTTACTTGTTATTATCGTTAAAAACTTACTTTGCTTCCACAGAACGGAAATAATAGGAAAAACCCAGTCTCCCGCGCGTCTTCCAACTTTCACCTTTCCTACTATTCGGCTTCTTCTGCACCTTAGCCACAGCCGGAGCATTCAGCTCCAACCTGCCACTCTTGCTGACCCCTGTCACCAGCACACGCGCACCATTCACCTGCACATACACCACCTGCGAACCATCAAAACCCAGCTCATCATGCAGCCGCCTGTACTCCGCCTCCGGCAACAAACAGCCAGGCTGCGCACCATCAGGCGCATTCTGACCATCCCACACCCACTCAGCCTCACGCGGAGCACTCCGCGCCACAAACAACCTGCGGGCAGCCTCACGTTCAGCACGTCGCTCCTCAGCCCGTGCTGCCCTCTCAGCCTCACGAGCTTCCCGCTGAGCCTCACGCTCGCGCTCTTTCTTAGCTCTATCGCCACTCTCGGCGAAATCTCGCTTCAATCCACGCAAAGCCTCATAATCACCTCGCGCAGCACGCCGGAAAGCCTCGCTCCTCACCTCATCCCGCCTCTGCATCTCCACCCCGGCAGCCACCAGCTCATCAGCCCCCAGACTGTCCGGAGGCATCCCGCGCAGCACCTCTCGCGCCACCTGCACATCATGACCATACCCTGCATAACGCACCCCACTACCCTCAGCATCCACATACGCCTTACTCCGCAGCTCCATTGCCACACGCATCGTGTACCAATCTTTCGCCGCAGCCATATCTGCCTGCCGCAACTCTTTATACTTATTTTTCATATACCAACGGTAGAACCGCTGAGCATGCTCCTCAAACTCATCCTTGTCCAGCTCTCCGGCCACAGTCGGCATATACTCCCGCCGATACTTCCGATACACATCATACAGAGCAAACCACCGCTTGCGCCCGGCATCATCCAAGTCGGATTTATCCCACTCATCATCATCCTCCTCCAGCCCGGGATTCAACGCAGCCATCCGCCCCCACTCACGACTCTCCGCAAATGACTGAGAACTCAGGTGCGCACGAATCATCGGCTCTATCGCCGTCATCGATAACTTATCCGTATCCGCACCTCCACGCGCTACCATCTCCGCCACAATCGAGCGGCAACGCTCCTTACCCACAGCAGCATCACCCTCACCCATAGCCTCATAAATCCCCGCGTCGTCAAACATACTCAACACCTGCGCATCCGTCACACCGGGATTATCCGCCACCGCATCCAGCGCAATACGAGCCACCATCATGCGTGCCTGTTCAGCATCCACACCACCATGAGCATTGCCATGAGCCGCCACCCGCTGCACACATTCCGGCGCATACGGCGCAGCACACACACTCACCCCGCCATCATTCTGCGGCAGCGTCAGCACACGCGCACCAAACGAAAAAGCATCGCTCACCCCACCGAACTCCTCCTGCGGCATCAACGTCAGCGCCTCCCTCATATCCTGTACCTGCACAGGCGTAGCAGTAAGTGCATCCGGTGCCGAAAAATCACCCTGCACAGGTGCAGCCTCATCAGCCTCATCAGCAGGAACACCAGACACATCAGAACTTACAGCTCCATGGCGGGCGTCCTCCATCGCCAGCGCAGCAGACAGCCCGGAATACTCCGTTCCACCCACATTCACACTCGCAGGATACCCATAACCGGCCGCCCGGCTACTGGCTCGCAACTGCCCACGCTTCAACCTCAGCAGCTCAATCTCCGCCTCCGTATCATTCAGCAGACTTCCCCGCGCATCCTCCACAAGCCCACGCGCAGCCTCCCAATCCTCACGCCCCACAGCCAGCTCCAGATTATCAGAAAAAGCCATCCGCGTATTCTCCAGCGTCTTCAACGCCGTAAACTTCATCATCCCCAGCGCAATATCATTGCGCAGCGCCTCCTGCGTCACCCTCTGCTGCAACCCAAGGTCATGCAAGCGTCCAATCTTCACACCCAACTCCTGCACCTCACCGATAGCAGCATCCACAGCCGCCCCATTCTGCGGGATATTGCCAAAATACGGCACCTGCTTAGCCTGCACCTGCGCACTCTGCGGAGCCGCACCACTGTATACCTGAAACTCTCTGCTCATAATACTTTAATCTTGTTTTGTTAAACCTGTTCCGAAATCCTTATGCCGACAGAAGTCCGCAATCGCCCGCTCCCTCGTGCCGTACTCCTTGCTATGCCCCCAGTCCCGTCGCCATCGCACCCGCTCAAAAGGCAGCGCACACAGCACCCGCCTGAGAGCCGGCAAGTAGCTATGCTGAAACACCACCAGCAACGTCCCCGGCGCATCAGGGCAGGGCACCCCAAGCAGCAAACAATCAGGGCTCAAATGCACCACCCCCTCACGCTCCAGACAATAAGCCAGCGTCTCAGCAAACGCCCCCGCTCGCATACCCTCCAGAAACTCTCGCCCCTCCACAAAATGATTAACCATGTCTCGTAACAGCTGAAACCTTGAACACGACCCTACGCGCAAAAGCAGGATAACTCACAAACCCATCGCGCAAATACCCCGAACCACTCAAAGAAAAAACAGCCTTCCAGCCCGAATCAGCAGCAGGCACCTGCTGCACCACGCGGCTATACGTCACCCAAGTGCGACTCTGCTTATCCACCCGAAACGCCAACAACTCCTCCCCACTCGGAGCACCCGAAACCGCCAGCCGACCAAAAGACCAATTCCGCTTACCCGCACACGACTGCGAAAAACCCACCACAGAGCCCGGCAACAGCGGCACATGCACATCCACCTCCAGCGAGCCACCCGTAATAGCCCTGTTAAAAATCACCACACGCCGCCCCGGCACACGCAGCTCCACCACAACCTCATCACCCACCCGCAACCTATCCGCCAGCGGCCCATTGTCGCCGAACACAACCGTCGCCCGCCCATCATACTCGGCCAGATACCAGTTGCCAAACGTCGAGCCCAGCATATACTCGCGCCCGCCCGCCGTCAGCTTCATGTGGCACTCAGCACTCGCCCCCAGCTTCCCCACCGCATCCAGCGCATGCAGCCAATACGGCCAAAGCTCCCCCCCCTCATGCGCCGTCACATCCAGCACGCAGCTATACACCGTATCACTCAACGTCGGCCAAATCTTCCTGTCGCCGCGATACAGCGCCGCCGCCTTATTATCACCCAGGCGCACATCGTACACATACTTGCGCACCCTCTTACCGTTAGTTACCCTCATACTTTAATCCTCCGTCAGCAAGTAAATACACTTCGGATTACGCACCTTTAACGCCTGATACTCGCTTAGCGACATCTGGCAAATCTCATCCACCGTCGCCGTCTTCTTCACACAGCCGTCAATCCTGCCGGAAAGCGCATCGTGGTCACTCTTCGCCGCCGTCACAGTCTTGTACGTCGCCGCTGCATCATCCCGATTCTT
This sequence comes from Akkermansia sp., assembly GCA_045591805.1. Lineage (GTDB taxonomy): Bacteria > Verrucomicrobiota > Verrucomicrobiia > Verrucomicrobiales > Akkermansiaceae > Akkermansia. Next base: position 23,685 of record JAZNTO010000083.1, read on the forward strand.
CTTATCAATCTCATTCACCTCAGCCTTACTGTACGTCTCCTCCCGGCTGTACACCTGAGACCGCGTGTAATAATTTGCGTGTAAATAATTCACCACAGCTCCCACACTCGGCACAAGCCCACTGCCTGAGCCGATAGTCGAACACACCGTCACACCACCCAGCAGAGTATTCGTCGCCTGGCACAGTACCAACCCCTCCGCAGCATTCTGAGAGAAAGACCTGCTCGTCATCAGACCCACTGCATTGCTACCCTCCGGCAGCAAATTCACATTGATACCATTCGGCCCCCAGGTCAGCCACGTCGCTTTCGTCGCAGTACGCAGCGCACCACCCACCAGCACATTATTCATGAGCTGCCCCGTGATATCCTGACCATACTCATTTCGCACCCCCGTATCCGCCGCAGCCACCGGAATAATCCACGGCATACCATTACTCTGCGGCACACTCGAACCCACCTTACACACCCCCCACTGAAACGCCGCTGCACGAGGCACAGCAAACTTCCTATCCTCCGTCAGCCCGATAGAATTCGTGTTTTCCACCACCCGCGTATAGGAAGTCTTACCCACACCCGGCAGATTCAGATTCGCCATCCGCACCCACATACGCCCATCCCGCACAAACGTCTGCCCCGCCTCAGCATCACCATCTGCAGTCGCAGGCATCACACTCCCCGGCAGCGCAGGGTCAGCCAGCGGCACCGCCATCTGCCCGGCAGCATTCACCCCCACAGGCGCACCATCACGCACAACCTGGTCCATCCCCAGCTTAGTCAGACCATACAAGCGACTTGTCGCAATATCGTAATTCAAATCAACACGCACCCAGCTCCCGGCACCATCCGACTCACACCAGGCATACACATCGTACGCCGTCAGCTCCTCCGTCTCGAAGCCCCAGTAAGCCCAGGCGCAGAAATTCGCCTCCCCCACCTTGCTCCCCTCAGTAGTCGCCACCGCCGCCACCTGGATACGCACAGCCTCCATCTGCTCCTCCGTCGGCTCTGCCTCCACTTGCGACAACACCACCTTTACCCGACACCCGCGCGGCACCACCTCCAACTCCTCAAAATCCCACCAGCTCACAGCATTCACAGCCTGAGCCACAGCCTCCACACTACGCCCGGCATAGTACCACACCCCGGCTAACTCATAATAAAGATGCACATACAGCAACTCCTCGCTCGGCTCCCCACCGCTCATATTACTGCCCCCCATCAACCCGAAACGCATCAACCGCCCCCCTCGGCGCGTCCACGTCCTGCTCTCAGAGAACACCAACGGCCCCGTCAAATTGTAATTACTCACCACCGCATCCGTCGGCAGACTCGCCACCTGCCGCTGCGCCCGCTCCACACCCGCAGGCACATAATACAAGAACCCGCCATTGCAAGTCTCCCCACTCTGCGGAATCTCCTCATAACTGCCAACCAGAATACGTCTCACCGCCGTACCATCAAGCCCGTCACGCCCCTCAGCCCTCACCGTAGTCTTCATCTCCCCGAACGCCCAGAACCCATCCGCCGTAATATGCGGCGTAATACCATCCTTGCCAAACGCCGGCCTGTCCCCAAGCCGCTGCGTCCCCACATACCAATAACCATCCGTCCCGATATGCGGAGTGATACCATCCTGCCCCCGCAGATAATGCCCCGTATTCACACCACCCACCCACAGATAATTATCCACCACCCGTATAGCCTCGAACAGAGCCTTGTTAAAACTCTCCATGAAAGCCTGCGCCGCCCCCAGCTTACTCAGCACATTCTCCTCCGCCACCTCAGACCGGTCAGCCGCAGCCTCAGCACGCTCTGCAGCCCTTGCCGCATCCGCTGCCAGACTCGCCGCCACACTACACGCCTGCCAGCGCAGAATCAACGGCTTCGCATACCCGCCGCCAATCTCAACCGTCAGCTCGCGCAGCTCAGACTCCTCAGCCGCATCCCCCAGCCGCGCCACCTCCGCACTCGTCAGAGCCGCCAGCGTCCCATACAACAACCGGCACTCCTTGCCCGCTGCATCAGTCGCTCGCAACTCCCACCAATAATGCCCCTCAGCCAGCTCCGGCACCGTCAGCAGCACCTTATTCTCAGCACTGTCATGCTTCACCGGCAGCACCGTCACCAGCTCCCCACGCTCATCACCATGCGCCACATAACACGCCGCCTGAAACGTCGCCCCCAGCACACTCATACCGGACCCACCAACCCAGAACGACACGCGGAACGTCTCCTCAACGCCCGCAACCACCGGAAAATTCAATCTACTGCCAGCCGTATCAAACATACAGCCATTATGCCCGCCACCCGCAGCAAAATCCACGTTTAATTTTATACACTCCGCGGGCACCGCCCGCCTCTATTCCAATTCGTACTCGTAAATCGTCATTCGTACTTCACACCTTGCTTCCCGCCAGATTTTCCATCAGCGACTCAAACGACAGCGACACAGCCTGCACCTGCACCTGCTCCGGCTCATACGCACCATCCATCCGGTTCAGCTCCTTGATACACCCCACCGCATCACTCACATTCCCCGCCTCCTCACTATCCCGCGCCATCCTCCACAGCATCTCCATCCGCTCAGCCTTGTCACCAATCGCCTGCGCATCCCGCGCCCGGCTCAGCTCCCGCGCCGCAGCCGTCAACCTGTTAAGCTCCGCCTGAATATAATCACGCTTTAACAACCTGCTCGCCGCCGCAGCAGCAGACCTCAAATCACAGCCATACGCCTCAGCATACGCCTGCCTGCCACTCTTGCCCAGACTCACTAACCGACAAAACTCCTTTTGTTGCTCCGACAAGCCGGAGCTTCGGAGGCTTGTCGCCTCGGCGTAGCCGGAAGTAGACTTACTTCCGGCGGAGACGGGCCTCTGCTGTTCACTAAGCTCAGCCATTGTTCTTCCTCTTGCGTTTCTTCTTCAACTCCATCCCCGGCAGCATAGGCTCAGAGACACTAACCGAGGCAGCCACATCCACATCGCGCTTCACCCGCGGCACCTTAATGAGTTGCAGCACCCGAGCCAACTCCTCACGCCCCTTATCCGTCAGCACCCAGAGCACACCTTGCCCCTCCACATGCACATTCATCACCACACCCAGCCGCTTCGCCTCGTGCAGCTTCACCCGCCCATGCTCCAGCAGAAACCCCGCACGCCGAGCCACAGCAAACGCCCCAAGAGGCTCACCCTCCTTACCCAGAGCAACCAGCACCCGGTACACACTCATCGGCAACCGCCTGTTATCACAGTTGAGCACCTGCAACGCCCTGCACAACACCTGCAACCCATTCTTATCAAATTCCGTATTCATCCTGTTAATCATGCTGTAAAACTGTTCACTTCCTCAACTCCTTGAAGAACGCCTCCCGCTCCGCATCCGTCATCACACCCGCACACCGCTTCACCTCGCAGCCCGGAGTATGCACCACACCATTGCGCTCAGCTTGTCCCGCCATAGCTTTAGCGGAGGCGGACGCTTTCTTCGGCTTCCATCCGGCCCACTTCCTCCAGCGTTCGGCATGCGCCACCACGTCCTCCAAATCCTCAAAAAACTTCCGCTGACCACGCGGAGCATAGAACCCATTATCCACCAGCCGCGAATCCTTAAAATACGCCCCCAGCAACTCCGCATGAGCCACCGCATCCGGAAACCGCCCGAAAGCATCCAGAGCCGCCTCCCGCACATCCCGTGCCAGCGTCCGGCTCTTGCTCGCACTCGGGTGCGCCGCACACAACCCCGCCAGCCACTCAGCAAAACCATCGGGGGAGGGGGCAGGCTTTTGCTCGCGCCCGCTATAAAGCGTAGCTATACCAGCACCCTCTTCTTTATCTCTATCTATTCTATTCTTTTCTGGTAACGCATCTGGTAATGTTTTTTCATTACCCTGGTAACAATCCGCCATTACCTTGCGCTTCTTCGCCTTGCATTTAGCCACCCGCCGAGCATTCTCTGCACGCTCCTTGGCAGACTCACCGCAGTGCTTCCCGAACTCCAGAGCACACACGCACCCATCCTCACCCAGAGCTGCCCAGCCGATAGAAATCAACGCGTCCGTGCAACCACGGAAACCTATTTCATCGTCCAGCTCATCAGGCAACAGGCCCGTCTGCCCATCCGTCGTCTGTTCGTCAATCCAGCACAACCAGTTCACCGCCAGCCCCAGAGCCGCATGCTTCTTGCAGCGCAGCTCGCGCATCAGCCCGCGTACCTTCGCAGACCTCACCAACGAATGATTCACCTTTAACCAATCAGCCATCTTCTAAAACCTTTCTAAGAAATCTGAATGCCCTTGCAGCCACGATTGGAACCTGTCCATTTCCAGCGCATCTAATCCGGTGCTCCCGATAGGCCACCCCATCAGCCATTCGACAAATGAGGGGTTGAGGAACCCAGGGGCTCCCGGTCCGTACAACTCCACCGCTTGCGAAGCCACTTGCTCCGCAAGATTGCTCCCCGGATGCCCCTGCCAATGCGTCCACAAATGCCGCGCTGGCAGCAGACTCCGCCTCCCATCCGTTGCAATCGGTGTAAGATATTGATTGTGAATAACTGGGGGGGTAGCAAGCACCCACATTCTTTTCCGCAGGTGTGGAGCTCCGCAATCTCGTGCCGATAACACACACCACGCAGCATCATACCCGAGCCGGGCAAGGTCTCGCAGCACGATATGCAATCCCCGACAAACCAGCATCGGGCTGTTTTCGGCAAAGACATACCGCGGCCGCACCTCGGCAATGATTCGCGCATACTCCCTCCACAAACCGCTGCGATCGCCGTGCTCAATCCCTCCACCCTGTCCTGCGACAGACACATCCTGGCACGGAAACCCGCCAGAAACCACGTCAACAATGCCTCGCCAAGCTCGACCGTCAAATGTACACACATCATCCCAAATCGGGAAAACGGGAAAAGTTCCATCATTCTGACGTGCGATGAGCACATGTCGGGCATAGGCGTCAATTTCCACTGCACAGCAGCAGCGCCATCCAAGCAATTTGCCGCCATACAACCCGCCACCAGCTCCCGCGAAAAGTGCCAACTCATTCATTCGGTCTCCTTTCTGAACCCATAAAAACGAATCAATACCGTCCCATCCTGCTCCCTGTCCTTAATCCGGTGAATCCCCGCACAATCCAGCACACGGTCATTCACCCCCAGAGCATCACAGCACCCATCCAGATACGCCTTGCAACTCGCCAGCGCATTATCCGCATCCGGCCCCGTACCGCCCCAGAAAAACCACGTCACATCATACCGCACAGGCTTCCAGCCCGCCGGCAGCAGACACATCGCCTCAGCATCGCGCTTCGACCTCAGCATCAGCAACCGCGCCCGCCCACGCGCCTCACGCACCACCCGCTGCTTCGCTCTCCAATGCGACCGGCTATTCGGGCTCAACACCCGCCCAGGACGCGCCAGAGCCACCGTTAAACATATTTCCTCATTCCTCATTGTACCCTCCTTTCATAAACACCAGCCAATGAGTCTTACCGGCTCTCTGCCCGAAAAGCGGAGCCTCCGGTGCCAATGCCAGCACCTCTCCTATCTTCACCTGGTCCTCATTCCACTTGAACACTAGAACGCCATGCGCCCCCAGCACGCGGAAACACTCCGCGAAACCGCGGCGCAAATCATCCCTCCATGCCTTGGGGTCCAGCTTGCCATACTTCTTGTGCAGCCAGCTCTTTTCCCCCGCTCGCAACAAATGCGGCGGGTCAAACACCACCAGTCGGAACGCGCCATCCTCAAACGGCATAGCCCGGAAATCACCCACAACATCAGGGCGGATAACCAGCCTCCTGCCATCGCAGAGAGTCTCCTCCAACTCCCGGCAATCCATGTACACAGCATGCGGATTCTCCTTATCGAACCACATCATCCGCGACCCGCAGCACGCATCCAGAATGCACTTCTTACTCATCGCAGCCCTTTCTCTTGAACCCATCAGGAATAGACTCCCATAATTTGTAAATCTGCTGCTGAACATCAGCCAGAGTATTGATAATCCTGGGACTCACCGTCCTTCCCCAAACTCTCACCCAACGCTCATCAGCAAACTTCGGGACATACTCGTAATGGTAGATACTCATCCGAATATCATTATCCAAATCCTGAGTAATCCTTACCGCGCAGCCTTTGATAAGCAAGCGTTTCAGCGGCACCAGGCGGCAGAAAATCTCACTCTCGATAATCTCCTGCGGCATCTGCACAATCAAAGGCAAATGAGTTATATTCATCGCTCCTCCTTTCCTGTTAAATTATCCATCGCCTCCAGCGTTTGCAGACGCACAGCAAGGCGGTATATATCATGCGCTTGTGAACACAGGTTTTCCGCACTCTGAAAGAGAGCATTGCTATTCCCCTCTTCAATCAGTTTGTTGATGGCAATTCCCGCATCGTCAGCTATCTGACGAATCATTAAGAGAGTAGAGTCTATAGCTTCTTGCTTAGTCATTGTCCTGCTCCTTTCTCTTTTCAAAAAGCTCCAGCACCTTCTCCTTGGCAATCACCATCGTATCCACGTCCTCGCCATCCTCCGCGCGGAGACACAGCGTCTCCATCGCATCATCCAGCAGATACACCAACTGCAGAGCCGTCAGCTCCACCTTATCACCCATGTTAATCGTCTTCATAATAATTCGTCAATCGTAATTCGTAAATCCTACTTCGTACTCCCCTTGAGAGCCATCTCCAGCAGCTCCACCAGCGCACTCGCCTGAGCCACCAGCCGCTTCGCCGCATACAGCGTAGCAAACGCATTCCCTTGGCGGGCGGGCTCCAGCATCTCATGCGCCCGACTCTGCACCCGCAGCACCATATCACCATACGGCGGCCGCAAGCGCATCACCATATCCTTAGCCCGGTAACGTATCGGTTCCTTTCTCTCCATAACTTCGTAAATCCTAAATCGCAAATCAGAACGGAATATCCTCCTCAGCCTCCATCGGGGCAGGGGGCTCATCCATCGGAGCGCGGGGCTTTAGTCCCGCCTCACCTCTTGCCGGAGCGGGCTTGCCACGCTGGAGCCCCACCGGGGCGGCAGCAGGCAGCAGCACCTCACGCGCCCGGAAATCCGTCAGCCAGATATGGCTCCCATCCTTGCGCGTCGCATAACCGCCCCTGTCATTCAACATCCGGCGGCGCACAATCGCACCCGTAATCACACATTCCTGACCCTCACGCAGAGCCTCCAGAGCAGGGCGGGCTTTGCCCCACCCCTCCACCTCCACATTCATCTGCGTAGACTTCCCGCCATCGAATGCAGGCATACTCACCTGCACCGTCAGCCGAGCCGCATCCAGTGCCGAGCCATTCACCCGGTACAAAGCCACCGGCGCAATCAGCACCTTACCCCGCAACTTAAACTCCAGACAATCCATAGTCAGCAATCACTCGTTAATTCCATAAATCGCTTCGCTCCCGCACGCGTCGGCACATAAAACCTCGTCTCCAGCATCGGCGAACCCCAATCCCCGCTTGCCCAGCACCGCGAAAACCTCACCAGAGCCGCCTTGTAATCCACACGGTACAACTCCAGCTCCGCAGCCCCCATCCGCACCGCACGGCTCATCGCCGGCAGCGCAGAAGTCACAAACAGGAACCCGAACGAATCACGCGCCTCCCCCGTACACCAGTTATACAAATCCAGGTACAGCACATGCAACCCGTAGTGGTAATCCTCGATGGAATAGAACAACTGCTCCGCATTCTCCACCGACCTCCCCGTCGACTTCAAATCCCACAGCACATCACACTCACGCGACCCCGCCATCGGGCAGATATCAATCATCCCCGTCACAATCAACGGCTGCGGCAGCGGCGTGCCATCAACAGCATCCACATACATCCACATCCCAATCTGACTCTCGAACGACTCACCCAGGCGCAGCCCGAACTCCGCCAGATGCTCCGTCACCTGCCCGGCCACCAGCTCCACATGCTCCCGCTCCCCCTCTTTCAGAATCGTAACCCCATCCCGCTCACAGCGAGCCTCAAACTCCGCACGCGCAGCCTCCCACGCAGCCTTTTGCGCCGCATCCTGGCGATTATCCGCATACGGCGTACCATCCTTCTTCAACTGAACCTTGCGCGGCTCACCCGGCTGCCACGGCTCCGAATACTCCGCACCCCATAAATGCGGCGTCAGAGCCATGCAGTCAATCATACTGCCCATACGCAGCGCAGCAGACTCCTTACGCACACCATGCGTCGCATTGTAATGGTAGCGGTAGGGAGACTCCATAAAATCCCCCAGGCTACTCTTACTCACCACCGGGCAACCAAAAGCCTTTTCCAGCATCGGCTTCCACGAATGGTACTCCCTGGGCTTCACCGCCCCAATACAGCACCTCTCGTCGTCAGCCCCTCCAACACAGCCTTAAAATCAAGCTCCTTGTACATAACTCTCTAAAAATTCGTAATTCGTAAATCGCTTGTCACGCCGCAGCCCTGCGGGCGCAGGCGGATAACTCGTAATTCACATGCGCTTCTGAGCCTCAGCCCCGATATACAGCCCGCTCTCCCGCAGCAACTCCACAGCATCCACCTTTCCGGCAATGCCACTATCCTGCAAAATCGCATGCACCACCAGCTTCACCAGCAGCTCCTCGCGAGTATCCTCACTCAGACTGTGAACCACCCGGGCCCCCACACGAATAAGCTCAGCAATACGCTCAAACTTATTCCCACTATCAATCTGCACCGTAAAAATATGCTTACCCATAAAAAACTCCTTACTTCGTAAATCGTACTTCGCAACTCATCAATCCTTACTTATCCGCCTCCAGCGGCAACACCTCCGGCCACGTCGGCTCACACTCTGGCCAATCCACCGGCACAGCATCATCCCCATGCAACTCCGGGTGCAAACGCACCACCTCAGCACCATCCGAATTCGTACCTCGTACCTCGCCTGCCTCGGCGTAGCCGATAGGCGTAGACGGGTCATTCGTACCTCTCATCACCGGCTCAGCCTCAACCTCAGCAGTCATGACAGGCCTGCTCGCCTGAATACCCGCCTTGCGTACCACCGGCGTCACCGGCATATCCTGCTGCGCCCCCGAAGACGCCACATCAATCACCCCGGCATCCAAATCATCCGCCGACGCATCCGGCAACTGCCGGTCAGTCAACCGCTCAAACAACCACCGCTTAGCCTTGCGCTCCGCCTTACCCATAATCGCATCCTGGCTCATACCCGCATTCACCCGAATACAGAACTCCAGCCGCTCCTCCTCACGCTTACCGCGGAACACCCAGCTCACATCCACCAGCGTCTTCCCCTCCCGCTCAATCTTCTGGTACTGCGTACCATCCTTGCGAGTCCCACTCGTACTACTCTCACTAATCACCGCAGGGTGATACACAAACCGCATATCCTCCAGCCCCGGCATATTCCGCAGCAAATAAGTATACCCCTCCTTCGTCGCATAAAAACCGCCGGAAATGATATTGAACTGATTCCCCACACATTGCAGCCCCCACACCGTAGCCTCAATCACCGCATCCCTCACCACATGCAGCGGGTACCCACGCTCCATATCCGTCCGGAAACCAAGCTTCGTATTCTGCAACTTCATAATACTCGTCATCACCCTCTCATCCAGAGCATCGCGCAAATCAGCCATCGCAGCACCAAGCACAAACGTACGCTCGAAATTCCCCTTGATAGCAAACGCATCCTGCGCCGCCACCGCCAGCTCATCCATCTTGCGGGCCACCCCCGCAAAAGCCTCACGCTTCGCCAGCCTATTCTCCTGCCCCTTACCCGGAGCAGCCACCATCATCGTCGTATTCGTAGACATAATATCGTATTCGTTTTGATTTCGGAGCGCGGGACTTCAGTCCCGCAAGCCGCGCCCGGGACTCGAACCCGCCGGCACCCACCTGCACCCACACCTCTCTCCGCCATGAATGCAAGCCGCGCACGCAGCACATAACCGGTGGCACATTTCAAGCCCGTTCCACCTGCCAGGCATCCCATTGATTACAGTACAGAAAAACCTACTCCAGCAGCCATACAGCCGCCACCAGCAAAACCACCAACCCCACCACCACAAGCACCGTAGGCGCGGAGCTTCGGAGCGCCGGAGCCTCGGCGTAGCAGGACCGGGTTCGCCGGTCTCGCGAAGACGGGCCAGCCGCCCCGCACAAAAACAAACCTCGCATCACACGCCCCATCCGGTTCCACCGCTCCCGGCGCACACGCCTCCGCGTCCGCACCCCGTGCGCCACATCCGCCTCCACAGCATACCCCGGCACATACGGCGCATTCTTCACCTCCTCCAGCGCACACGCCAGAGCCCCCATCTCCTTAAACTCCCTGCCGAAACCCGCCCTCTTCAGCAACTTCCGGTCAGCCTTACTCATCTTCTTCCTGCTCATAATCGTAAAAAACTTCGGTTCTGCGGGCTTCAGCCCGCCATTCTTCCAAATCGTCATTCGTAAATCGCAACTCGCAAATCTCCCCGGAGGGGCAATCAGGCGTCGCCCCGCTATACCAGCCCCCATCATCACTCGTCACCTGGTGTGCCATCTGCGGCCACGCCACCACCAGCAACCCGGCCACCACAACGCCAGCCATCCAATGAAAAACCGTCTCCATAACTCGTAATT
>JAZNTO010000084.1:0-3380 GCA_045591805.1 Akkermansia sp.
GGGCAGTGTTCGTCTTGAGAAGCTACTGTTTCGTTTCTTCCGAGCTGTATTTTGGCGTCAAAAAAGCCGTTCGAGAGAGGCGAACGGCTTGGTGGGAAGAGGAATGAAGCGAGGTTTACTTCTTCTTGCAGGACTTCTTGGCGCAGCCCTTCTTCTTCTTGGGCTCGATGATAGTCTTGAAAGTGGAAGACGGCTTGAAAGCCAGAGTGGAGGAGGCGGGAATCTTCATCTCTGCGCCGGTCATGGGGTTGCGTCCGGTACGCCCGGGGCGGGTCTTCATCTCGAAGGTGCCGAAACCGATGAGCTGAACCTTGTCACCGCCTTTTACTGCATCGGAGATGGAGTCGAGAACGGCGGAGAGCGCGGCCACGGCGCACTTCTTGGTAGCGCCCTCGCCAAGCTTGGCCTGAATGCTGTCTACAAGTTGAGTCTTGTTCATAGGCCTTTATGATAGCATGTGGAGCGTTGATTTCAAGCGAAAAAGTGCATGCGAAAGCCAATTTCCGCATTTTTTCTCAAAAAAAAGCTTGTATAGAGAGAAAAAGTGCGGAGAGAGCTTGTATTTTTACCACTTGTATATGCTGATAGCCTGCTTCATTTCGTGTACGGCGGCGGTGAGTCCGGTGAAAATAGCACGAGAGATGATGGTGTGGCCGATGTTGAGTTCCGTGAGGAAGGGGACGCTGCTGAGCTCTGCAAGGTTGGAAATTTGGATGCCGTGTCCGGCGTGCACTTCCAGCCCCAGTTCGTGTGCCAGAGTAGCTGCAGCGACTAAGCGTGCGGTTTCTGCAGTGCGCGCGGCTCCCAGTGTGTTGGCAAATCGGCCGGTGTGTAGCTCTACCATGGCGGCTCCTATAGCGGCGGAAGCTCGTACCTGCTCCGGCTCGGGATCTATGAACATGCTCACCCGGCTGCCATTTGCCTGCAGAGCAGTTACCATAGGCTGCAGGGTACTCTCGTGCCCGGCGACACTCAGCCCGCCCTCTGTGGTGATTTCCTCGCGACGTTCCGGCACAAGGCACACAAAGTCCGGCCGGAGGCTCAGGGCGAACTCCAGCATGGCGGGGGTGGCCGCCATTTCCAGGTTCAGGGGCAGGGGAATTTCCCGGCGCACGGCGCGGGCGTCCGCATCTTGCATGTGGCGGCGGTCTTCGCGTACGTGTAGGGTTATGGAGTCTGCACCGCCTTCCAGTGCGGCCCGGGCTGCATCCAACACGGAGGGCTCAGTGTTGTGAGAATCGAGCATGGTGGCGTAGCGTGCCTGCCGGAGGGTTGCTACGTGGTCTATATTAACTCCGAGGTGCATAGTGGGGATTTTCGGTTGAAAAACGCCCTGCGGGTTTTCCCGCAGGGCTGTGTGAAAGTGCATTATTCTTAGTGCAGGAAGTGGCGGGCACCGGTAAACACCATGGCTATGCCGGCGGCATTTGCCGCATCTATGACCTCCTGGTCGCGGATGGATCCGCCGGGCTGGATGCAGGCGGTGGCGCCGGCATCGATGGCGGTCTGCAGGCCGTCCGCAAAGGGGAAGAGTCCATCCGAAGCGATGACGCTGCCCTTCAGGCTCAGGCCGGCTTGTCCGGCTTTCCAGACGGCAATCTTGGCAGAGTCTACGCGGCTCATCTGGCCGGCGCCGATACCAAGGGTGCCGTTCTTGTCCGTGAAGACGATGGCGTTGGAGTGCACCTGCTTGCAGACGCGCCAGGCGAAGCGCATGGCCTCCAGTTCTTCTGCAGTGGGTACGCGGTCTGTCACGACCTTGGCTTCCAAGTTGTCCAGCCCCATGACCTCATCGTCGCGCTGCATGGTCATGATGCCGCCGGGAGCCGTACGCATCATCGGAGTCTTGCAGAACTCGCGCCAGGCGTCCATATCGATGCGCATCACGCGGCAGTTCTTTTTCTTTTGCAGGATGGCGCGAGCCTCCGGCTCGTAATCCGGGGCGATAATCACATCTGTGAAGATGGCACCCACAATGCGGGCGAGCGCCTCTGTCATGGGGCGGTTCATCACGATAACGCCGCCGAAAGGAGCCTGCGTATCTGTCTGGTATGCGCGTTTCCATGCTTCCACCAAGTCTTCATCGTCCTGACCCACGCCGCAGGGGTTGGTGTGCTTGAGGATGCCGACCGTAGGGCGGCGGAAGTTCATGATAAGAGAGGCTGCAGCGTCCAGATCCAAGATGTTGGTGTAGGAGAGTTCCTTGCCCTGCAGCTGGGTGAAGATGGAGTCGAAGTCTCCATAGAGCACGCTACTCTGGTGGGGGTTGTCGCCGTAGCGGAGGGTCTGGTTGAAGGGGAGTGAGAGCGAGAAGTTGTTTTTGGTACTTTCCTCTGCACGGTGCCCCAAGTAGTTAGAGATAGCGTTGTCGTATGCGGAGGTACGCATGAATACCTTGACGGCGAGCTTCTCGCGCGTCTTCAGTGTGGTATTACCCTGGTGGTTTTCCATTTCTTCCAGCACGGTGTCGTAGTCCGCAGGGTCGCTTACCACGGTCACAGAAGCGTAGTTCTTGGCGGCAGAGCGCAACATGGAGGGGCCACCGATGTCGATTTTTTCGATAGCTTCTGCGAGGGTCACGCCTTCCTTGGCGATGGTCTCCTCGAATGGGTAGAGGTTCACACAGACGAGGTCGATAGTGGGGATGTTGTTGTCGACAGCTTGCTGCCGGTGCTCAGCGAGGTCGCGGCGCTGGAGCAGGCCGCCGTGTACTTTGGGGTGGAGGGTTTTCACTCGCCCATCGAAGAGCTCGGGAGCCCCCGTGTAGTCCGAGATTTCCGTCACCGGCAGTCCAAGCTCCTTGAGGTACTTGCAGGTACCGCCCGTGGAGATGAGCTGTACATTCTGGGCCACGAGACCCTTGGCAAACTTATCCAGCCCGGTCTTGTCGGAAACCGACAGCAGGGCGCGCTCAATTTTCAGCGTTTCCATGAATTGTGATTCGATTTGTTTACGTTGTTCCGCCGGCGGCGGTAACACAGGGTACACTCATTTTCGGTGTTTGGCAAGCCCAAAAATCGCCTTTTTGCTTTTTACGCGCGTGAAAAAGAGAGCAGGGGACACAGAATGAGCTTGAAAAGGGGGCTCCGAACTGCTAGACTCAGCAGAGCGTATGAGTAACGAAGGCACACCGATATATCTACAGGAGAACCCGAGCAAGATACAGCGTATGTTCGGGGATTATTATCTGGAGTACGCTTCGTATGTGATTCTGGAGCGTGCCGTGCCGCATATAGTGGACGGGTTGAAGCCCGTGCAGCGCCGCATTCTGCACTCCATGGAGCGCATGGACGATGGCCGCTACAACAAGGTGGCCAACATAGTGGGCGATACCATGAAGTACCACCCGCACGGCGATGCTTCCATAGGCAGCGCGCTGG
>JAZNTO010000085.1:0-4389 GCA_045591805.1 Akkermansia sp.
TGGTAGCCGGGCATACCTGCCTCTTGGCTCAGGGATTCTATGGCCTCGAAGTGCAGGTGAGCCAAGTAGTTGCCGTTTGCCGTGCCGATACTGCCGATGCGTTGTCCGCGCCCTACAAGCTGGCCGTGGCGCACGTTGCGCTCCTTCAGGTGGGCGTAGAGGGTTTGGACGATGCGCTTGCTGCCGGGCAGGCGGTGCGCCAGCACCACCACATTGCCCCAGCCGGGGTGCGGCTCGCCGCTGTACACCACCAGACCTCGTGCTGCTGCGCACACGGGCTCTCCCTCATCCGTATTTTCACCGCCTATGCCGTTCAGGTCTTGCCCGCTGTGGTAGCCGCCGCGCTGCGGGTTCAGGGCGCCGAAGGGCTGCGCATCGTACATCATACCCATCGCGCGGGTGCCCACCGGCCACTGGAATCCGTCCGCCGGCGGCGTAAGCAGCATTTGCTCCGGCGTGAGCAGGATAATGCCGGGTACGATTTTCTCCGGCAGGCTGCTCAGCGGTTCATCCGCCGCAAAGATGTTGTTTTCCGTCTCGGACGCTCGGCCGGCTGCCCCGGCTCCGCCGGTGAATATATAGCATGCCCCGGCTATGCCGAGCACCAACAATGCCGAAAAAGCCACCTTATAAGGGTTCCTGTACCATTTGCCTGCCATGCGCGCGCGCATTATACAGGACACTGCTCCTTTATGCAAGCTTTTATCCTTTCTCCCGCTGCGGAAATACGTCTTTTTGCGTATTACTCCCCCACGCGACATGAGAGATTGACGAATGACGAATGACGAATGAAAGCGGCCGTGGCTAGGCCAAGATGAACTACGAAGGACGAATTCCGACATACGAAGCCTAGCGGAGGCCGTGTTCCGCGCCCGCAAGCCGCCGAATTTCATACTTCGTCCTCGGAATTCGACCCTCGGTACTTTGATTTTGTAGATTGTAGATCAAATCCTTGGTGCTGCAGCCAGCAGGGTGCGGGTGTATTCGTGCTGCGGGGTGTTGAACACCTCGTCTGCGCTGCCGTATTCGACAATGCGCCCGCGCTGCATCACGGCTATGGTGTCTGCCATGTAGTGCACCACCCCCAGATCGTGCGAGATGAAAATCATCGTCAGCCCCAAGTCGTGCGTCAGCTCGGTAAGGAGGTTGAGGATTTGGCTCTGGATGGAGACATCCAGCGCAGAAACAGGCTCATCCGCCAGCAGTAGTGCCGGTTGGGGCGCGATAGCTCGTGCTATGGCAATGCGCTGCCGCTGGCCGCCGGAGAATTCGTGCGGGTAGCGGTACATGTGCTCCGGCGGGAGCCCTACACGCTGCATGAGCTCCGCTACGGCGCTTTCTTTCTGCCCGCGGGGCAGGGGGGCACGGCAACTCAGCGCCTCTGCCAGTGTTGTGTAGATGCTGAATCGCGGGTTGAGCGAGGCGTACGGGTCCTGGAACACCATCTGGAAATCCGGGCGCCTCCTCCGCACTTCTGCACGGCTCAGGGTGCTCAGGTTTGTGCCGTTTAGCACGATGCTGCCGGAGCTAAGAGGTTGCAGCTGCATGATGGCGCGCGAGAGCGTGCTCTTGCCGCAGCCGCTTTCCCCCACCAGTCCCAGGATACTCCCGCGCTCCACGCTGAGGCTCACTCCATCCACCGCTCGCACGACTTCCCCGGTGCTTCCCCAGGTGTTGCGTACGGGGTAGTGCACGCTTGCCTCCCTTATCTCCAGATATGCCATGCCCGTATTTTAGCAGAAGCTTCTCTGCTTGTACATGAAAAAACGCGTCTGAGCAGAGCTCAAACGCGCCATCGTAAAATGATTCGGGGGTTACCCCCTCTCTTCACTTACTTCTTGATGGTGGCAACGGGAGCGGGCTCCGGAGTGGGAGTGGGAGTCACCTGCTGCTGCTGCTGCTGCTGGCAGGAAACCAGAGCGGCGGCCGTAAGGGCGAGAATAGCGATGGTCTTCATATGATCTTGACTAGTTTTGATTGTTTGAAGTGCCCCGGACATCCAAGAGTAGGAAGGAGGCGAGCCAAGTATACGCATTTTTTCCGCTTTGGCAAGCCTAAAATGCGTTTTTGTGCAAAAAAGTCCCTATTTTTGAATACTTTAGAACAAAAATCTGTTTTTTTGCTATGCTTTTCCTGTTCTTGGAAATCTTTAGGAACTCTTTATTGTCAACTTTTAAGAGTTTTTCTGTTGGGGTGGCGCAAAAAAAAAAGCGTACCCGGAGCTTCCGGGTACGCAGGTGTGAAAAATATTCGGAGGGGCATCCCCCCCTCTCTCTTCACTTACTTCTTGATGGGGGCAACGGGAGCGGGCTCCGGAGTGGGAGCGGGAGTCACCTGCTGCTGCTGCTGCTGCTGGCAGGACACGAGGGCGGCGGCTGTAAGGGCAAGAATAGCGATGGTCTTCATAATGATTTCTGTCTGTTTGTGTGTTTGTTTCAGTCAGCCCGGCGTCCAGGGGTAGGACGACGGCGGGGTGCAGTATACACAAATTTTCCCATTTGTAAAGCCTAAAATGTCATTTTTCTGTAATAATTTTCATTTTTTAGCAAAAAGGAGCCATAAAACAGTTGCAAAAAGCAGTGGATTGTGAGACGATGAGCAGCGAGATGCAGAATACCGAAACCATAGCCGCTGTGGCCACAGCCCCCGGCACCGGGGCAATAGCCGTCATCCGCATGAGCGGGTCGCGAGCAGTCGAGGTGCTGCGCACCTGCACGGGGAAGAGCCCGGAGGCTCGCCGCGCCACCTTGGTGCGCATACGGGATGCCGCCGGGCGCGTGGTGGACGAGGTGGTGGCTACTGTGTTTGCAGCCCCGGCCAGCTACACGGGGGAGGATGTGGTGGAGCTAAGCTGCCACGGCGGTATGCTGGTGACACAGCGAGTGCTGGAGCGCCTGTTGCAGTGCGGAGCGCGCCCGGCGGAACCCGGCGAGTTCTCCCGCCGCGCATTCCTGAACGGCAAGATGGACCTCACCCAAGCAGAGGCGGTCATGGATATCATCTCCGCCGGTAGCGACCTGGCTTTGCGTGCGGCGCACAACCAGCTGCACGGCGCCATCAGCTCTCGCGTGGCCGCAGCCGTGGACAGGCTTATCTCCATCGCTGCGCATGTGGAGGCCTACATCGATTTCCCGGAGGAGGACATAGCCCCGCACACTACGCAGCAACTCGTGGCCGGGCTGGATGCCGTGGTGGCAGAGCTGCAGGCATTGCTCGCCACTGCGGACGAGGGGCGCCTGCTGCGCGAAGGCGTGCGCACGGCTATAGTGGGGCCGCCGAATGTGGGAAAATCCAGCCTGCTCAACATGCTGCTGGGCTACGAGCGCGCCATCGTAAGCTCCACCGCCGGCACCACGCGAGACACCATAGAGGAGAGCGTCTCGCTGGGCGGGCTGCGCTTGCGGCTTATCGACACTGCCGGCTTGCACGAGAGCGCGGATGCCATAGAACGCGCCGGTATGGAGCGCAGTCGCCGCGCCGGGGCAGAGGCAGACCTGGTGCTGGAGGTGGCGGATTCCACCCTGCCGCCCGCCCGCCCTGAGCTGGAGCTGCACGGTGCTAGGCATCTCCTGCTGCTCAATAAGTGCGACCTGCCGGAACACCCGTCTTGGCAGGGGGTGGAGGCTCTGCGTATTTCCTGCCGCTCGGGGCAGGGCGCAGCGGAACTCTCCCGCGCCATCGAGCAGCTTTTCCTGCATGGACTGGCAGAGGCGGACTCCCCGGCCGCCATCAACACCCGCCACAGGTATGCCCTGCAGCAGGCTCTGGACTACTTGGCCGCTGCCCGCTCCGGTTTGCAGACGGCGCTTTCTCCGGAGCTCACAGATGTGGAGCTGCGCGCCGCTCTGGATGCGCTGGGCAGTATCTCCGGCCGTGTGGATACGGAGGATATTCTCTCCCGTGTTTTTGCTACTTTCTGCCTTGGCAAGTAACAATGAGACGCAGAAAAATGCCTAACATTCTGTTTGTTTGCGTCAAATTTGCTTTTTTGCTTGCAATGAGCGGGGGAGAGTGCTAAATTTCGGGTTGAATCCCCAGTGTAAGATATGATGAAACCTGCAAACATACTGTTGGCTATAGCTGCTATGGCTGCGGTTCCTGCCGTGGTGGCACAGGAACCGGCTCCCGCCCCCGCCCCGGAGGGAGTCATGATTTCCACCCGCGCTTTTATCAACGGCAAGGAAGTTCCCCCCGCAGAAGCCCGCAAGATGCTTAGAGCCTCCATTGTGCGCACGCTCTCCGGGGAGTCCCCCTTGCGTGCAGAAATCTGCTGCCCGAACCCGGACTGCACTTGCACCCCCTGCAACTGCACACCCGGCGCGGTATGTGGTGCTGATCCCGAGCCGACTCCCGCCCCCGACCCGGCTCCTGAGGCAGCACCTGCTCCCG
>JAZNTO010000086.1:0-16265 GCA_045591805.1 Akkermansia sp.
AGGAGAGCAGGCGGAGTGCCAGCATTTCCCCGGCACGGAAGAAATGGCGTATGGCAGCGCGGGAGAAGCGGGTGACATGCGGGTGCCCCTCGGCATCCAGCGGGCGTGAGTCGTTCTCCCAGCGCTTGTTTTTGATGTGGATGGGACCATCCGGCGTGAGCGCTACACCGTGGCGTGCCAAGCGTGTGGGCATCACGCAGTCGAACATGTCCACCCCGCGCTCTATCATTTCCAGCAGCTGGGTGGGGGTACCCAGTCCCATGGCGTAGCGTGCTTTATTCTGCGGTAGCCATGGAGCCGTGTTTTCGATAGCGCGCAGCATTTCCTCCTCCGGCTCGCCCACAGAGACACCGCCTATGGCGTAGCCGTCGAAATCCATGGCTGCGAGTTCCTCCGCGCAGAGCTTGCGCAGGTCGGCATATACGGAGCCCTGCACGATACCGAAATGCTGTTGCAACCCCTTGCCGCTGGTGGGTTGGTGCTCCTGCACCCACTGCTTGCAGCGCTTTGCCCAGCGCAGGGTATAGCCTAGGGATTTTTCTGCATACTTGCGGTCGCAGGGATAGGGCGGGCATTCATCGAAAAGCATGGCAATATCGCTGCCCAGATTCGCCTGTATCTCCATGCTGCGCTCGGGGCTCAGCATCATGTATGCGCCGTCTATGTGGTTGCAGAAGCGCACCCCTTCCTCCGTTATCTTACGCAAGCGTGCCAGGCTCCACACTTGGAAGCCGCCGCTATCTGTCAGCATGGGGCGGTTCCACCCGGCAAAGGTATGCAGCCCGCCTAGGTTGCGTATGGCCTCATCCCCCGGGCGCAGGCAGAGGTGGTAGGTGTTGCCCAGAATAATCTGTGCGCCCAGTGCCTCCAAATCCTCCGGGTGCAGGGTTTTCACCGTACCTTGCGTGCCTACGGGCATGAAGATGGGGGTGGGGACATCTCCGTGCGGCAGGTGCAGGGTGCCGAGTCGCGCGCCGCTGGGGTCTGTGCTGTGCAGGGTAAAGCTCATGAGTTGCGTACGAATCTGGCAGCGAAGATGGGTTTACCCATGGCCTCCCACTGCTGTTGGAAATCTGTCTTGGGGTAAAAGGGTGCATTCCACTCCGCGCGGGAGAAGAGGGGGCTTGCCTCCATCTTTTCGCAAACCCATTGGAAATACTCCTCGTGGTCGGTCTTGAACAATACCTCCCCGCCCTCTGCCAGCGCGCGGTGCAGCACTGGTATAAAGCTGTCTTGTACCAAGCGGTTCTTGTGGTGCTTCTCCTTGGGCCAGGGATCCGGGAAGAGGTAGTGCAGCCGGTGAATACTGCCCGGCGCCACCATCCACTCCAAGAAGTAGCGGCTTTCCGCTCGCAGCCCGCGCACGTTGCTCAGCCCGCGCTTTGCGCTCTCGCTGCATACCTTGCGTATGCGCCCCAGCAAGCGCTCTACTCCCAGAAACTTTGTCTGCGGGTAGTGCTCCGCCATGGCCAGCAAAAAGCCGCCATCCCCACAGCCTAAATCCACTTCACAGGTCTGCGCGCCACTCACGCCGAATATCTCGGCCACCGTGTAGCGCTTGAAGTAATCCTCCGGTACGAACGCTGTATTCATCTTGCGCGCGCATTGTAGCAGATGCCGCACGCATTGTCAAAACTATGTTCTGCCATAGAGTAATCTACAATCTACAATCTACAATCTGCAATCTGCAATCTGCAATCTGCAATTCGCGTGTTATTCATCGTCCTCGGCTGCCAGGAGTACTTTTTCCTCCACATCTGCATATTCGCAGCGGAAGCGGCGGTAGAGCTCTTGGGCTAGATTCTTGCGCAGTTGCTCTCGCTTGTCGTCGTCTCGCATCAGGTCTTCGAATCCCTCCATGCTCTTTTCGTAGCAATCCAAGGTGGCTTTTTCAAAAATGTCCTTGAATATGGTATCCGTAAATACCTTCATGTTGGAGCTGCGAGCCGATGCCGCCAGCGAGGTGTTTTCTTTCAGCACCGCCATGATGGTGCGGGTCGCCACTTTGTTGGCCTCGGTGAAGTCGCCTCCCATGGTTTCGTTGATGCGCTCCAGCAGTTCATCGAGCAGCTCTTTCTTGTCCGTTGCTCCGCCGCCTGCGGTTGCCGTGCCCGGCTCTAAAATGCCGTCCGTACCGGCCAGATGAATGCTGCCATGGCCGTTTTCCTCCAGCTTGTAGTATTCCATCTCTATTTTGCCCGCTATGTCCACAAGCTCGCCGGGTTTAGTGGGCAGCACCTTGATGAGGTAGCGGGCAAACACATATTCCTTGTGCAGCTCTAAGTCATTCAGGCGCGTTATCTGGCCGATATGGGCATACCACTTGCACAGGGCTCGCAGCTTGCGGCGGAATGCATATTGCTCGTCCTGACTCAGCTTTGTATTGTAGTCGGCCATAACCGGTATGAGCAGGTTCGTGATGGCCGCGGCACACTCGGCTTCCTGTTGCTCGCTATGGCGCGTGTATTCCTCGGCTACCTTCTCCACGTCGTCATCGTGGTATACATCAAACCGGCGCAAGTCGCGCTTGGTCTGGTAAATCAGGTCGTAGCTCAGGTCTCCCTCCAGCTTCGTTTCCTGGTAGAAGGGCTGGAATGCCTCCTTGATTTCATCGTGCTCGTTCATGAAGTCGAGCACATAGGTATCCTCCTTGCCGTAGATGGTGCGGTTCAGGCGCGAGAGGGTCTGCACGCATTTTACAGAGCGCAGCTTCTTGTCCACAATCATGGTGTGCAGCAGTTTTTCATCGAAGCCGGTCTGGTACTTCTCTGCCACGATGAGGATGTTGAAGTTGTTGTGGAATTCCTCCTTTGTCTGAGCTTCGGAGATATGCGAGCCGTCTGCGCGCACGTTGAGCTTGCTCTCGGTCAGCTCTTCGTCATCCGTTTCCACCTTGCCGGAGAATGCCACCATGGGCTTCACATCGGTGTATCCTTGCTCGGCTGCGTAGGCCTTCACGGCGCGGAAATACAGCACTGCCGCCAAGCGGGAGGAGGCCACCACCATCATCTTGCCCTTGCCGCCGATTTTGTGGCGCGTGGTCTCGCGGAAGGTCTCCACGATGATTTCCGACTTCTGCCGGATATTCTCCGGGTGCAGCGTGGTATATTGGCGGATGAGGCGTGCGGCCTTGCTGCCGGCCATTTCCTCGTTCTCCTCTGCTGTGCGGATGAGCTTGCAGCAGGTCTTGTACGTGGTGTAGTTCTGCAACACATCGAGGATGAATCCCTCCTCTATGGCCTGCCGCATGCTGTACACGTGGAAGGGGTGCCACCGGCCGTCCGCTCCTTGCTCGCAGAATTGCTGCAGGGTGGTGTTCTTCGGCGTTGCGGTAAAGGCGAAGAAGGAGAGGTTATCGTGCTTGCCTTGGCTCAGGATTTCCTGCACCAGCTTGTTTTCGGCATCGTTGGCCTCGGCGTCCAGCTCTTCTTCCTCGGCGTATTGCTCCAGCGCGGCGCGGGTATCGGCCAGCGCAGCCTTCATCTTGGCGGCTGCACTGCCACCCTGCGAGGAGTGTGCCTCGTCGATGATGATACCGTACCTGCGTCCCTCGTAGTGTATCACTTCGCGGTATATCACGGGGAATTTTTGCAGAGTGGTGATGATGATGCGAGCCCCGGCGTTGATGGCATCTTTCAAGTCCTGCGAGGTCTTGTCATCATCTATGGCGGCAATCACGCCGCGCGTGTGGTCGTGGCCTGCTATGGTGCTGCGCAGCTGGGCATCCAGCACGGTGCGGTCGGTCACCACTATCACGCTGCTGAAGATGGGGCGGTTCTCCGCATCGAACAAGGTGGAAAGTCGGTGGGCCACCCAGGCAATAGAGTTGGACTTGCCGCTACCCGCGCTGTGCTGAATCAGGTAGTTGCTGCCGCTGCCGTGCTGCTTCACATGTGCCACGAGCTTGCGCACCACATCCAGCTGGTGGTAGCGGGGGAAGATGAGTGTTTTCTTCACCTCTTTATCCTCTTTGCCGTTCTTGCGGCGCACTTTCTCCTCCTTGGTCTCAAGGTTCATGAAGCGGTGCAGTATATCCATCAGGCTATCGCGTTGGAACACCTCGCGCCAGATGTAGGATACGGCAAATTTTCCCTCCTGTTCGGGCGGGTTGCCCGCGCCGCCGTTCTTGCCTGCGCCTGCGCTGCCTTGGTTGAAGGGCAGAAAGTATGTGTGTTTGCCGGCCAACCTAGTGGCCATGCAGGCTTCGTAAAGATCAACGCAGAAATAGCTCAGGATGCGGAAGTTGAACCCGAAGCAGCGTTCATTCGGGTCGCGGTTCGTCTTCCACTGCCACTTGGCGTGTTCGATGCTCTGGCCCGTGAGTTGGTTCTTCAGCTCCAATGCAAACACGGGGATGCCGTTGAGCACCAGCACCATGTCCACGGAGTTCCTGCACGTCGCGCTGTAATACCACTGGCGGTAGACCTCTACACGGTTGGCGCGGTACAGGCGCTCGTGCTCCGCGTTCAGGTTGCTTTCCGGGCGGAAGTAGCACACGCGGAAGCGCGCCCCCACGGCATCAAAACCGTTGCGCAGCACATGCAGCAGGCCGTCCTTGGTGCAGCGCTCATTGAAAGCCTTGATAAAGGCTTCCTCCGGGTTGCGCGTCACGAGGCGGGTGTATTTTTTCCAAGCCTTGGGCTGGGTCTCCTGCACAAAGCTCAGCAAGGTGTTTTTGTACAATGCCGTAGCACAGTCGTACACGTCCGCCCCTTTGCTCAGGCCGCCCTCCGGGCTGCACAAGGCGGCTTCTATGTACGCTTCAAAATCTTTCTCTTTCATTCCTTTTTATTTGTTTTGCGTTTTCTTGCCAACTAGGAAGTTTTTTTTCCTGGTTCGACTTTTTTGCTATATGTTCAATGTTTGTTCTTTGTGGCTTTTAGTGTATTTTGCAAGGAGGATATGCTCTCCAGATAATCGCGTTCTACAGGGGAGAGTTCAATCTGCTGATATATACGATACTCGCGCTCTGCTTTTTGCATGGCTTGCTCATGGCTTATGCGGCCATTGTGTTCTAGCACGGGCTCGCCTATGCTTGTCAGCAGGCTGTCCAGCTGCTTCAGGTAGTCCTCCATGCGCATGATGCGGTGGCGGTGTGCTGCCAGTTCGGCAAAATCAAAATAACCCGATACCAGGTTGTTGAGGGTCTTCAGCTCTTCTTCTGTCAGGTAGTTCTTGGCCACCTGTGCGTCTTTCAGCAGCGGAAAGGCTCCGCTGAATGTTTGCAAGCCCATGAAGGGCTTGCACGCATCCGCCCGGTCGTATATCACCTCGGCAGCTGTTTGCCCGTGAGCCGCATAGTGGAACTTGTTCTGCACGATGCTGAAGAACTTGCGGCTGATGCTGCTCTTCGGGTCGTAGTCCGCACTCGTCGCGTACAAATCCAGTACCTGGCGGAACATGACTTTCTCCGATGAGCGGATGTCGCGGATGCGATCCAACAGCTCTTTCCAGTAGCCGCCGCCTCCCAGCTCTTTCAGGCGGGCGTCATCCATGGTAAAGCCCTTGCGGATGTACTCCGTCAGCCGTGCCGTTGCCCATTGGCGGAATCGCGTCGCCAACAAGCTCTTCACGCGATACCCCACGGAGATAATCATGTCCAGGTTGTATAAGGTTACTTCGCGTGTTACTTCTCGTTTTCCTTCTTTTCGAGATTGAAGTATTGTTTTGGTGGTAAGGCTCTCCTCCAGTTCTCCTTCCTCATATATATTTAACACATGCTTATTGATATTTCTTCTGGTGGTTCGGTATAAATCCGCCATCTGCTGCTTGCTAAGCCATACCGTTTCATCTTGCAGGCGTACCTCCAATCGGAGCCCGTCGGCACCACTCTGATACAAGATAATATCAGATGCCGTCGGGCTTTCTCCAAAATTGAACAATTCTCCTTGCTTACCCATATTAAGTCGATGATGTTAAGTTAGTTCGAATATGGTACTTTTAGTTCCATGTTCGTTTTGACCTCCTTTTTGCCTGTGACGTATTCGTAAATGAGTGATTTCTTGTAGCTCCCCAGTTCCTCAATAAGCTTTTCCTTCTTCTCGATGATGCGGTCTATCTCGGCGCACTTGGTATCGAGGAAGGTGGCGATTTCTTGCTGTTCTTCTTCAGACGGAACGCACAGACGTATATTGCGCAACTCCTGTCCGCTTATGGTAAATTGCCCGGCAGATGTGGATGTTCGCATGTCAATTTCAGTTTTACCGGGCGTGCTTAACAGGAACCACTTAAAATAAGCCCGAGAATAATTTGTCTCAAGGCGTACTCTTATAATGTGGTCATTATAGGCTACGTCCTCATCGCTGCCATCGAAAATTGCGCTTTTGCCTACCAGGCTTTTGCTGCCATTTACTCGCACAAAAAGAAAGTCTCCTTTTTCTAGAGTGTACGCGGTCTTCTCCGCGTCGCTAAGTTTGACACGAGTAACGGCACTATAATCGATGGTACCATCAGGGGTTATATTACGCAGCTTAAGCACAATATCTCCACTTGACTCAGACAAGTCCCTTCTAGTGAGTCCATTTTGCGTTGAAGCAATAAAACGTCCTGCCTTTGATGTATACCAGCCTACTGGGATATCGCCTATCCATTCCACCCCGCTGGGCTTCATGGGGCGGGAACCACGCACGCCTTTGGTCACGGCCTCGGTGATGATAGCCTGCTTGAGTTTCTTGTACTCCTCGATTGTGGCGCGAGTTTTCTCCACCACCCTGTCAATCTCGGCGCACTTGGAGTCGAGAACGTAGGCAATTCCTTTTTGCTCGGATTTATCAGGTAACAGGAATGGAAGGTTGCGAAAATCGTCAAATGACAAATCCCACTGTCCTATGCGCAGCCCCGTTGATAATCGTGCGAACTCGGGCAAATATGCAACATTACGCAGCAGGTAATGGAAGTACGGCCTGTGGATGTCATCGTTTGTAATCGAGCAAACATGGTACGCTGGGCTAATGATGCCGGAATAAGGGGAAACACCCATCGACCCCTGCCATGCTTTCATCTTGTTGATTACAAAATCACCAACCTCCACATATTTGTAAGTGCTAGTGTCTAAGGATGTGACGTTATGATTGTCGTCACGGCTGGACTTAGGAATTACACCATAATCCCTATATAAAGCAAGTACTTCTGCGTTAGGATAGCCTTTTTCACTTTTCCACCTAACGGAATATCTGAGCTTTTGAACATTCCACGAGACTGGAATAGTCCCCAAATAGGGAATGCCGCTGTCTTTCATCTGTCTGGCCATGGGAATCAGGTGAGTTGTTCTTGTTCTTCGAACTCAGCAATCCACTCGCGGACTTTGGCTTGGAGGAGGGCTTTATCCGGCAGGTAGAGCTCGTAGGAAGAGGCGTAGATGTTGGCCTCTTCGGGGAGAGTTAGTTCCACGAGGGCATCATTCTTCTCCTTGCAGAGGAGGATACCGATGGTGGGTTTCTCGAAGGGCTGACGGACGTGGCGGTCAAAATAATTGACGTACATCTGCATCTGCCCGAGGTCCTGGTGGGTGAGTTTATCAGTCTTAAGGTCGATGAGGCAGTAGCATTGCAGCAGGCGGTTGTAGAACACAAGGTCTACATAGAAATGCTCCTCGTTAAAGGTGAAGCGCTTTTGGCGAGCTTCAAAGAGGAAGCCCTTGCCCATCTCGAGCAGGAAATCGCGCATGCGGGTGATGATAGCGTTCTCCAGTCGGGATTCCGTATAGGCTTCCTCCGGCTTGAGCCCGAGAAATTCGAGGGTGATGGGGTCTTTAATGACATCGGACGGCTTTGCAACCGCTTGCCCCTCATTGGCGAGGCGCATGACCTCCTCCTTGTTGCGGCTGAGGGCCAGTCGCTCGTACAGGCAGGAGTTCACCTGCCGCTGCAGTTGGCGCACGCTCCAATTCTGGGCGGCGCACTCAATTTCATAGAAGCTGCGGGCGGCGGCATCTTTGATGCGGATAAGGACGAGGTAATGAGACCAAGAGAGGATAAGAGTCTTAGTTTCTGTTGGTTGTAAAAAGGCTAAACGCTGTTTGGCTTTTTTAGCAGAAGAATTATCCGAAAAAGCTAATCGCTGATTAGCCTTTTCTTGATATACCAAATAAAATTGGCGTATGTTTTTGAGTTGAGCGTAGCCCCACCCCTCACCGAAGCGAGCGGTGAGCTTAGCCGACAACTCCTTCAGCAAGGCCTTGCCGTATTCGGCGCGGGAGTCTCCCTTTTGTTCATGTTCCACGATATGGCGGCCTATTTCAAAGTAGGCATAGACCATGGCAGTATTGACGGCAGTGCGTACGCGTTGGCGCGCTTGCTCGATGATGTGCGCCACATTATCGAAAAGATCCGTTTGTGTAGAAAGCTCATTCATAGGTGTGTCAGGAGAAAAGATTTTTCAGGGAGGCGGCGATATCAGCCTCCAGGGTGGAGATACGGGCGGCGATAGAATCGGCAGCCTCCGGGGCCTGATACTTGTAGAAGTAGCGGGTCATGGGGATTTCGTAGCCCACCTTGGTGGCCTTATCATCCACCCAGGCATTAGGCACGTAGGGCAGCACCTCGCGCTCCATATAGGTGGCGATATCCTCCGTCATGGGCACATTTTCCGTATCTCGCAGGGATTTATCCGCCACGGGCTTTCCTTTTTTCCTGATGATATTGCCGGCTTCGTCACGTTGGGGGCGCTCTACGGTAATCTTGTAGTAACCGAACTCCTGTGTGTCGAACACCTTGCTCTCGCAGCAGATACCCTCGGGGTCGCCAAATACGGCATCGTGCTCAAAGGCCTCGTAGGCCTGCATGATGAGCCGGCGGCAGGCAGCGGTGATGTCATTTCGCTTATCGCCGATAGACTTACGGCGCGGCTCGAAGCAGCGGGAGGCATCGATAAGCTGCACCTTACCGCGTCGGTGCTCGGGCTTGTTGCGGGCGAGCAACCACACATAGGTGGCAATGCCGGTGTTCATGAAGGAATTATTGGGCAGCTGCACGATGGCATCCAGCCAATCATGCTCCAGAATGTAACGGCGGATTTCGGACGGGCCGCTACCGGCATCGCCGTTGAACAGCGGCGAGCCGTTCTGGATGATAGCCATGCGGCCTTCATCATCCAGCTTGGAGAGGCCATTGAGCAGGAAGAGCTGCTGGCCGTCGGAAATCTTGGGCAGGCCGGGGGCAAAGCGTCCCGCCTCGCCGCGGGCGTGCTCCTCCTCCACCACCTTTTTCTCGCGCTTCCAGTCAATACCGAAAGGCGGGTTGGAGATGATGTAGCGGAACTTGTAGCCGCCGAATTGGTCCTCGGAGAGCGTATTGCCGTAGCGCATGTTGTCCGGGTCGCCGCCGCGGATAAGCATATCGGACTTGGCGATGGCGTAGGTCTCGGCGTTGAGCTCCTGCCCGCAGCAGGTCACGGGCGTGGCGGGGTTGAGCGCATGGATACGTTCCTCCATGCAGGAAAGCATTTGCGAGGTGCCCATGGTCATATCGTACACCGTCACGTTGGCATCACCGGGCGTGGAGTCGCTGAGCAGCAGGTCCGTCATCAGGTAGATGATATCGCGGCTGGTGAAGTGAGCACCGGCCTCCTCGGCGTAGGATTCGGAGAACTTGCGCACCAGTTCCTCGAAGATGTAGCCGCAATCCACCGCGCTGATTTTATCCGGCCCCAGATAGCCCTTGGGCGAGGCGAACTCCTGCACCACCAGAAACAGGGCGTTGTGCTCCACCAGCGTGTTGAGCTGGTCCTCAAAGCGAAACTTAGTGAGGATATCCTGCACATTGCGGGAGAAGCCTGCCAGATAATTGCGGAAATTGGCCTCGATATTGTTCGGGTCCGCCACCAAGGTGTCGAAGGTGAACTTGCTGGTGTTATAGAACTTGTATCCGGATGCCCGCATGAGCATCATATCCAGCGCACCGGGGGCCAGATAGGCGTGCTTTTCATGTGCCGCCAGCACCTCTGCATGCGTAGCCGCAAGGCAGTCGTGGAAGCGCTTAATGACGGTCATGGGCAGAATGACCTTGCCATACTCATGCGGCTTGAAAATGCCGAATATAGCGTTGGCTACATTCCAGATGACGGTGGCTTTTTCTTGGATGTTGGTGCCGACCTGGTGTATCTTATCGTCCTCCATAGAGAAGTTGCCTACAGGGTGAAAGTGTAACTTGATATGATTTTGTCCTAGGCGTATAATAGCCCGTTCACAACGGTCAGTATACACCAAAATCCCCCAAAAGCAAGTATAAAACAATCTGCGGATTTACAAAATCGCCAATCGTTTGTGTTTTGTCATATTTTGCATCTCCGGGCCGGAGCGTGTTTTTTGGCTTGCGGAGGGGGTGGTATTTTGGTAGTATGTGTAAACGATATAGAACGTAGCTATGCTGGAAGCTCGCAATATAAGTTTGGAAGTGGAGTCCGGGGAGGAGACGCTGTTTCTTCTCAACGATGTGAATTTCTGTGTGCCGCGTGGGCATTTTATGGCTATAGTGGGGCCGTCCGGTTGCGGTAAAACAACTTTGCTCAAGGCGATAGCCGGTATTAAGGAAACAACGGAGGGCTCTTTTTTCTGGGAGGGGCGGGATTTGGCGGAGGATGGCGACTTTGAGCCGCATGAGATTGGCTATGTGCCGCAGTTCAGCATTGCCTACGATGAGCTTACGGTGGATGAAAGCGTGGAGAGCGCTGCCAGATTGCGCGTGAATGCAGACGAGGACGAGATAAACGACATCATCGACAACGTGTTGGCCGAAACGGGGCTGACAGACATAGCAGACCGCGAGGTGAAGCTGCTTTCCGGCGGGCAGAAGAGGCGCTTGGCTCTGGCCATGGAGCTGGTGAGCAGCCCGCGCATTCTGCTTTGCGATGAGGTGACGAGCGGACTCGACCCGCGCTCCGAGCGCGAGATTGTGCAGCTGCTGCATGACCTGAGCATGAAGGATGGGCGTATCGTCATATCCGTGACACACAGTCTGGCACAGATGGAGCTTTACGACAGCATCATGGTGATGGTGCGGGGGAATCTGGCATACCACGGGTCGCCTTCTGTCATGGGGCACTATTTCTCCGTGGACGATTTCGAAGAGGTTTACCCGCGTCTGGCTTTGCGCGACCCGGTGGATTGGAATGTGAGCTGGCGTAAGCATAGGCTGGACTACTACAAGCGGCTGGAGAAGGAGCATATCCGAAAGTTCGAGCAGATGGGGGTGGAGCCTCCGCCTCCCAGCCCACGCGGAGAGGACGATGACAGTGAGCCCTTGTCCCCGGGATTCATGGCGCAAATGCTGATGTTGCTTCGCCGCCGCTTTGCCATCTTGCTGCGCGACCGCACCCAGCTACTGCTACAAGTGGCCATGATTGTGGTATTCCCCATACTGGTGGCGCTCTTTTCCAGCAAGGGGCAAGACCAGCTTCTGAATCTTACGGACTCGGTCGGATCAGATATGGCTGCCGATATTCAGGCGCAAAAGGAGCAGGCAGAGGTGCGGGCGCGTGTCGGCTCTGCCGTGTCCGGTATCATCATGTTCGAGGTTATCCTACTGGGGCTTATGGGCTCCAACAACTCTTCGCGCGAGATTGCCGGCGAACGCCTCATCATGGAGAAAGAAAAGTTTGCCGGCACGGGAGTGGGGGCTTATGTGGCGTCCAAGGCATTGTTTCTGAGTGTGTTGGTGCTAATTCAGAGCTTGTGGATGTTCTTCTTTGTGGAGTGGTTCTGGCCGCTGCGCGGGGATTCGCTGAATCACCTGAGTTTCTTGCTGCTGGCCAACGCAGCCATGACCAGCGTGTGCCTGGGCATTTCCGCCAACTGTAAGAACCCGGATCAGGCCTCCCTGCTGAGCATCTATCTGGTAGGTTTCCAGCTGCCGCTTTCCGGCGCCGTGCTGGCTCTGCCGGATGCTGTGGAAAGTCTGACGCAGCCTTTCATTTCGGCATACTGGGCTTGGAGTGGTAGTATAGAGGGCGGTTTGCAACCGGATGTGCTCAAGGCGGTGAAGAGTATCGTGCAGACATCGTTCACAGAGTCAACGATGTGTCGCATCGTCCTTATGGTGCATATCGTAGTGGGGCTGGTGCTTACTTGGATAGGTGTACGCCGGACTCGTTGGGAATAAAATTTTAACAAAAGTATAAACAAATGGCCAGAAGTTCACGCCGCGGACGCGGCAAAAAAATGAAGACGACACCGCTCATCATGGGCGGGCTGTGTGTCCTGTTGGTATTGCTAGTAGGCATGCTGTTCTTCAAGCCCTCATCCAGGAGCGGTACAGAGCCGCAGAAATTCAGCATAGCGCAGTATCGGCAGGATGGTTCGCGTTTTGCCTCCACGGGGAATCGCTATATATTGGAGGGGCGGGTGGAAAGCATAGAATCCCATGGCGATACGCGCATCGTAGCTGTTTCCATGAGCAACAACCGCAATGAGCGCTTGCCTATACTCGTGCCCGGAGATGTAAAGCTGCAGACCAATATCACACGAGGCGACTCCTTTATCTTCGATGTTTCCTGCCGTACCGGCCGCAACGCTGAGGGGCAGGAGGTGAAGGGTATTCTGGTAGTAAACGATGTAAAAACGAAATGATGAAAACGTTCCGCTATCTTCCGCTAATACCGCTGATGCTGGGTGTGGCCGTGGCACAGATGCCTGACTCTCAGATACCCGGTAGTTTCGATGCATCCGGTCGCAGTGCGCAGGCTCGCAGCGGTGTGCAGAGCGACGACCCCAACCGAGTGGGAGAAACGCCGCCGCCCCAGATGTTCGGCATGGAGTTGCCGCTGCTCGACCCTGCCAACGACACCATGTCGTACGGCGGTGCTAAGTTCGACATAGGCAACAACGCTGTGGTGCGCGAGCGCTTCGAGAAGTTCCTTAGCCAGACACCGGATGATTCGGAGCAGTCCCGCGTGTACCGCAAAAACCTGGAGACGATTCTCAAATATACGCAGAAATACACCAGGGGAAACCGGATAGGCGGTAAGGTGCTGGTAAAAATCGGTACGGGCTTATACGAGATTTCGCACTATCCCGGGGATGGCGGGCAGGCGGGGGCTCTGGCTAGCGCCATTGTGAGCGCGTTGGATGTCCAGCGTGCCAACAGAAGCCGCGACAAGGCCAACGCCGAGCTGGATAGGGAGATTGACCAGCTTATCACCAAAACCAACACCCTGACCAACCGTAATACCGAGAAAGGAACCCGCTCCTCCAAGCATATGGCCGGCGGCGGCTCCAGCGGCTCGACTTCTCATACCTACAGGATCGCGGCCAATACCAGCAAGATTGCAGAAAAAAAGGCCAAACAGAGTGCCAACGAGGCCGCCAGTCAGGCCTCTCTGCCCGTTGCCAAGCTGAACTACCAGTCTGTGGTGGTGGGATTCCTGCTGCAGCGCCGCTACGACCACGCGGTAATAGGTGCTCGCGTGTATCGCCACGTGTTCAAGGATGGCAACACGCGTGTGGAGTTGGACAAGGACTCGGATGCCTACAAGATGTTCACGGGCATTTCCGGCATGCCCCCTACCATCAACACGGTGGATACCATGGCCAGCAATGCCCGCCGCGAGGTGGACCAGAGCATCGATGCCGTGTACGGGGCTCTGGCTCAAAACAAGCTGGGTGAGGCCACGAATCGGCTTATCACTGCTGTGGCGGTGGGTGAGTATATGCAGAGCGTGGCCACTTTCCCCGCGAAAGATCGCCAACGAATCGCGGATTATTGGAATCTGCGCAAGCGTTCGCTTTCATGCCTCAACGCGCGAGATTACGATGCTGTGGAACAGATTGCGGCAGAGATGAAGAATATGGATGTGGATTTCGATGACTCTCTGTTGCTCTCCTACACCACCGGCAAGAAGCGCCAGAGCAACTTCGCCCTGCGTGCCGCTCGCAAGGCCTTGGAGAAGGGGGATGAGGCGGAATTCCGCCGTCTCGCTACCGAGGCCGCTATCATCTGGCCGCGCAACCCCAATCTCGACAAGGGGGAGCAGGAAATCGCCAAGCTGGACAGCCATGAACCC
This sequence comes from Akkermansia sp., assembly GCA_045591805.1. Lineage (GTDB taxonomy): Bacteria > Verrucomicrobiota > Verrucomicrobiia > Verrucomicrobiales > Akkermansiaceae > Akkermansia. Next base: position 13,996 of record JAZNTO010000086.1, read on the forward strand.
CAGAAGGTAGAGTTCCGACGGCTCTACGACCGCATGGAGTTCCGCACCATCTACCGCGAACGCGAGCGTTTCGAGGTGGTGGCGACGGACCTCGAGCTCAAGAAAAAATATGCCGAGGTGCTGGAGCTTGTGGCGCGTATCGATGCCATGTTGGCGGAGCTGAAATCTCTGGCTGAGCAGGATAGTACCATCGGCCCCTGTGCGGCTTACGAAAAATTGCACGAGCTGAAGGCAGATGCTCGCTACGCCGCCGACAAGGAGTTCATGAACGCATATAATCACTACGCCTCAGTGGCGCATGATTTTGTGCAGGCTCTCCGCCATGCGGAGGATAGCGAGAAGCGCGGCGAGTACGGCTCCGCACTGGCCGGGTTCTACCGCGCGCGCTGCTTCTTCCCGAAATCCGCCCTCGCAAAGGAAGGTGTCGACCGTGTGACGCAGGTTATCGTAAACGCGGAATATTGATGCCGACTGTCACCACACGCTTTGCCCCCACGCCCAGCGGTCCGCTGCACGTGGGGCATTTGCTGGCCGCCCTGCAAGCTCGCCGCTTTGCGGATGCTCAGGGCGGGTGCTGCCTGTTGCGCATAGAAGATATAGATGTGACCCGCTCGCGCAGCCACGAGTGGGTGGAGCTTCTGCAGGAGGACCTCCGCTGGCTGGGGCTGCATTTCGACGGCGAGGTTATGGTGCAGAGTACCCGCTTTGGGGTGTATGCTGCGGCTCTGGACAAGCTGCGGGCGCTGGGCGTGCTCTATCCATGCTTCTGTACCCGTAGCGAGATAAAAGCACAGATCGCCGAGATGGGTAGAGCTCCGCACAGCAGCTTGGGCTACCTCTATCCCGGTACGTGTCGGCACCTGCCCGCAGATGTGGTGCAGGAGCGCCTCGAACGCGGAGACCCCCACGCCTGGCGCATCGACATGCAGCGAGTTCAGGATATGATAGGCTGCCCGCAATGGGTGGATTTGAAACGCGGTGTACAGCGCAGCGTGCCCACGGAGTACGGGGATGTCGTGCTGGCTCGCAAGGAGATGCCCGCAAGCTATCATCTGGCTGTGGTGGTGGATGACGCCGCGCAGGGTATCACCCATGTAACCCGTGGAGAGGATTTGTTCGATTCCACCCACATTCACCGCGCTCTGCAGGCCGTCTTGGAGCTGCCGACGCCCCTTTACTGCCACCACGAGCTGCTGCGCGACAACGCCGGCAAACGCCTCGCCAAGCGAGATGGCGCGCGCTCCCTCGCTTCCCTGCGCGCCGCCGGTTTCTCCCCACAGGCTGTTCTGGATTCCCTGCACACCGCTCTGGCAAATGGTGGTATCTGGCAGGTGTGAAGGTGGAGTTTGGATTTTGAATTTTGGAAGTTGGGCAGTCGGGATGAAGTGCACTCAGTCTGCGCCTAGGGAAATCAGCAGCTGCATGAGGCTCGTGTTGTTGTGAGCGCGTGCGATGTCGTATGCCGTTTGCCCGGCCTTGTTTCGGTGGTGCAGGTCGATGCCGTGCACAATGAGGTATTCGTGGGTTCGTTCCTCGCCAAGCGGCAAGTTCGCAATGGCTTGCAGGGCGTTGTTGCCGAGATTGTTGGTCGCGTTGATGTCGGCACCGGCCTCCATCAGCGCATCCAGAGCTTCAGTACAACAATAGAGGTAATCCGAGGCGCCGTAAAACAGAGCCGTTTCGCCTTCGTTGTCGCGAAGCTCCGTGTCGGCACCATGTGCGAGCAGAAATCGTGTAGAGCGTTCCAAATTGGTGCCGACAGCTGTCATCAGCATACTTTTGCCCTGCGAAGTGCGGTGGTTGATATCGCATCCACTGGCAAGCAAGAGCCGTAAGGCTTTCACGGAGCCATCGCCTGAGTCTACCGATAAGGTGCCTATGGTATCGGCATCCGTGTAAAAGGAGGTTTCGGCATACATGTCTGCCCCTGCGCGTAAAAGTAGCTCCAGAGAGGCCGGTGCTTGGTAGTCTGCGCAGCTGTGTATGGGGCACATGTCCGATTTGTCGCGCAGGTTTACATTCGCCCCGGCTTCGATGAGCAGCTGCACAATCTCCGGGTGCGCTACGCTTTCCGAGAGCAGGCTGTAGCCCTTTTCATTCAGAGAATCGGGGCTGTAGCCCATTGTCAGGTAGCGACGGACGGTTGCGGTATCGCCCTTTTGTGCTGCGTTGAAGAGGAGTAGGGTGTCATTCATAGGTGGTGTGTAGTAGGAAAGCAGCGGAACGCGTGGGCGCCGCGGGGGGGGGGGAATTAAAAGGGGATATGGCAT
>JAZNTO010000087.1:0-9255 GCA_045591805.1 Akkermansia sp.
GCGCTTTTTGGCGCTTTTTGGCGCTTTTTGGCGCTTTTTGGCGCTTTTAGTCTTCAGTATTTACGACAAACCATCCCGCACCCTTCTTTTTCAACAACATTCCAGACTTCGATAATCCCTGCATTGCTCGTTGAACAGAACGCCTCGGCACACCTAATACCTCGCCAAGACGCGTTTGTGTCACCTTCGCATCTTTCTCGATTTCAGAAAGGATTTTCAATTCCAAAGGCGAGAGATTCGGAAAACGCTCCTCTAAACTTGGGGCAGAAGCTACCACCGTCTCAGTTTTGTGGAACGTTACCGTCATATCTTCTCCTACAAGCTCGAATTGCGGCGGAGGATTACCATTCTCCTCACAATATGTCTGGACCTTACTAATACCGCTGCCCCACACCTCAACAAATCCGGCTCGGAAAAAAGCGTTGGCTATATTAGGGTTGTATGGGCGGGATTTATGGCGCACTGTAAGAGTCCGGGTAGTCCAGCCCAGCGGCAGAACGCAGCAGTTACTGATACTCAAAGAATCATCATCCACCCGTATCTGTATGGGTGTACAATCTCTCCAATTACTATGTATAAGGGCATTAAACACAATCTCGCGAATTGCTGCACGTGGGTAGGGATAGTGCTCTACTCGCGTATCCTTGTGGTATGATATTGAAGCCGTAAGATACTTTAGATACAGGAGATCAACCACGCGATCCGCCATCAGGAAAAGCGATCCATGTATTTCATCCTGAAAAAGAAGTTCATATTCATTGGCAAAACGCCCGATTTTTACGTAACAACCGGGAATCAGCTTCTCCGGGTTGCGATGAAAAAGGAGAACGGCCGCATTCTTAAGTCCGCCATGGGTGACAAGCCCAAGTTTATCCAGCAAATCCTCATTTCCCATTTTCAAATCCTCCGGAGCCATGCGCCCGCTTCGCACGGCTTCGCGGCGGAAGATGTCGAAGCTCTCTATATCCAATTTTTCTGCGGAAAATCCCGGAGCCGGCAAATCATCCCAGCGAAGCCCATTTTTAGACATCAAAAACTCGTTGAGAGCATGCCCCTTGAGCACCTGTTTCGTGCTACCGCTTCGGTAATGATACTCCCCTCTCAAATTGATTGGTATCGAACTGGGGGCAACGTTTATTTCTATAAAAAACAGGCCGCCTGATTCGTATAGATTTACATCCACCAGAATGCCCATAGTTTGTAGCACTTTGTTGGGGATATCCTCCAACAGGCGGCTGTAATTCTTTACCCCAACCACTCGGCCGGAATCATTCTTGCCTATGTAGATGCGCCCGCCCTGCGCGTTGGCAAACCCGCATATCCACTTCAGGTATTCATCTCGCCACGATTCTTTCCACTCTATATTCTGATGCTCAGGCATAATCTCTCTGCCAGAGAGTACCACACCACCCATGCGGAAGCAAGTTAAAAATTGCTGCATTACAAATAATAACGCCTCGGTGTGAAATCTCTGCTGTGTAGAGATTCGCCTTTTGAGGCGGCAAGCGGAGAGGACAGGAGTTCATTTTGTTGAGAAATAATAAATGTTATGTTATTTTAGGCTTGACAGAAAGGCGAAAAAGGAGTATCTCAAGCCCATGAGCTTAATTCCCTGGGCAGTTATGGCCGGTAGCTCTCTGCTGGCCGACCACCTGAATCCGATTCCCCAAGAGGGAGAACCCGGCTATACTACTATGCCAAAGCATCACCTGCGTGTGATGATGGAGAACGACTCCGCCTTTGCCTCGGACTGCAACTATACCCACGGCACGCGGTTTGACTACGCCCAAAGCCTCCACAGCGGCAACGCTTGGGGTGTCTCGCTAGTGCAGAACATCTATACGCCGGAGGACCACACGGATGACGCCGTGCCCGGCCAACACCCCTACTGCGGGTACTTGGCGGTGGGTGCAGGCTACATGCTGCGTGGGGAAAACTTCGGCGCGGCCTTTGAGCTACAGGTAGGCACCACGGGCAATGCCTCTGCCTCGCGCTACACGCAGAACGCGCTGCACGAGGCTTTCGGTCTCGAAACCTGGGATGGCTGGCACGACCAGGTGCCGGCAGAAGCTACGGTTCAGCTTTCCATGCAGCAGAATTTCCGCCTCCCATGGCTAGAGCAAGATTGCGGTAACGGCCGGCAGACGGATGCCATGCTGTACACCCGCGAGGAGATAGGAACAGCCTTCATACGCGGCGGCGTGGGGGTGTGCTTCCGCTACGGCGTGAATCTCCCGCCCTCCATGCAGGGTGTCGGCAACAATGCCGCAACCTTTGGTATCGGGCTGCTGGAGAAGCCGCAGTACAAACGGCAAGACTTGTCGTATTTCCTAGTGGGCAGCATATATGCGGAGTATGTGGCGCATGATATCTCGATAGACGGCGGCGTGTTCCGCCACTTCGACCAAACATGCAGCCGCGTCCCCTGGCAAGTGGAAGCCCGCCTGGGCGTGGGGGTGTCCTACCGCGGCATAGACTACTTTGCCGGCGGCGTCTACCACAGCGACTGCTACCGAGGCCAGGATACTAACACGCTCTACGGCACCTTCTCCGGTACTTGGCACTGGTGATACGCGAGACTCTTTTTCCATGCGCTCGAAACGTTCTTTTCTTCTGCTGACACTCATGCTTCTGGGGGCAGCCGGGTTGTTGCTTTCGGTGGGTGGTTTTCCCTTGGTAGGAAAGCCGCAGGTGTACCATAGCGGGCCTATGGTGGGGCTGGGCGTAGCCACGGCTCTGCTTGCTTTGTGGGGAGGGTGGCGCTTGGCAGCGGGGCAGCGCGTGCGCTTTGTGTGCGGGCTGGTGAGCTGCTTTTTTGCCTGCGCAGGTATCATGGCGCTGTGGATGTACGGCGGCAAAGCGCTGCAATATGCCGGCATGGGCGGGATCATGTGGTTCGGGGCGTTGGGCATGGCTTGTACTGCCATGGTAGGGGTGCTTTTCTCCTGCATTTTCGGCTATTTTGTGTACCGGCTCATGAGCCGGCGTCTGTGGCTGGCAGGGGTGCACTGGAGCATGGCATTACTGGCTCTCGGTGTATACCTGGACTACTGCGGCGAGGTGCGGGCGGCGGCTCAGCTGCCGTCCAACGGGCGTGTCACCGTCTGCGAGGTTATGACGCCGGCGGGCGAGAAGCTGCAACTTCCGTTCAGCCTCCGCGTAGATTCCTTTACCGCCTCGTATTACGGGGAAGACAGCTATAGCCTGTACCAACGCGAGGGCTCGGGCTGGGAACTGCTGGGACACCCCACCGTGACCGTGGATTGCCTGACATTTGGCGGGGAAATGTGGGCACTGGAAGACCTGCAGAACATGCCGGGCATACCGCAGCCCTGCCTGCTGCTGCCTGCGCGCGGCGAACAGCCGGAACGCCTGCTCATACGTAATGCCCGCACCGTGAAGGATTATGCCGCAGCCTGCCACATCGAGACGACGCATCGCGGCCGCCCCGAGGTGCTGGAAGATGTGGTACGCGTGAATGAGCCTCTGCACTGCAAGGGCTGGCTCATCTACCTGAACTCCTACAGCCCCATGAGCAGCAGCACGCTGGTCACGCTACAGCTGCGCAAAGCCCCCGGACGTTTCCCGGCTCTGGCCGGCATGGTAGGTGTTATCCTCTGCACGGCTTGCTGGTGCTGGTGGCGCCGCGAGGAAGAATCCGAACCCACTCCGCAGGAGCTCAACGCATGACTATTTTTATCACCCTTCTCACGATTTTCGTCCTGCTGCTCTGCGCGGCCTGTTGCGCGCTGGCAAGTACGGGGCGCACAGCGGCTGCCCGCACAGCAGAGGTTGCAGCTTGGTGCACAGCTCTGGCTCTCTTCGTGGCAAACATGTGCCTGGCAGAGGCTCTGCCCTTCGGCAATATGCGCCACGTGCTCTGCTTCTTCCCTCTGGTGCTGGCTCCGGCGTCTCTGTACATGCGCCGCTGCGGGGGCGTGGAGCTCACCGCCGCCTTTGCGGCTGTGGGGGCTCTGGCCATGGTAGGTGCACTTTGCATGCCCATGCAAGCCACTTGGCGGCAGATGCCGGCTCTGCAGTCCCCCTGGTTTGCCCCGCATGTCACCACCTATGTGCTGGCCTATGGCCTGTTGGCCGTTTCCTTCGGCGAGGCGCTGCTCTCCCTGCGGCGGCAGAATGCCGCTGCTCACCTGCGAGCGGCGGATGCCGTGGTACGCTTGGCTTTCCCCTTCCTGACTTTTGGATTATGGAGCGGAGCCCTCTGGGCGGATGCCGCTTGGGCTCGCTACTGGGCTTGGGATATCAAGGAAGTTTGGGCTCTCATCACTTGGTGTGTGTATCTCATCTACTTCCACCTGCCGACACAATCTCCCGCTTGGCGCCGCGCGCTGCTTCTGCTAGGCTTCGTGGCTGTGCTCATCACCTTCTTTGTGGTGAATCTCCTGCCCGACATCGTGAGCCTGCACAGCTACGCTCAGTAAGCTCTGAGTTATATCCACACTCTAATACTTAGTTCTAACTCATTGACTCTACTCCGACCTGTGCTGCTATAATGCGCGGGTATGAAACTCCATCTACCCCTTTTGTTACGTTGTTTTGTTCTGCAGAGCGCGGCAGTTGTGTCCTGTGCCTCTGCTGCTGTGGGCAGCAGCTGGGATACCGCCTGGGGCACAGCCGGGCTGGCGGGTGCACCGGATGCCTCTGCACCGGAATATCAGGCCGACATCTCCGGCGGGGGAGTCACGGCTTTGGTGCCGCCGGCCGGGCAGGAGGCACCTTGGGACTTTGGTAGCTACACGGCCATCTCCCTCTCGGGTAGCGGCAATGCAGGGGCTATCATCGTAGGCGGTGCTTCTGCCACCCAAACACCGCTTGTGGGCGCTGTGGAGCGCAACAGCTGGCTGGCAGCGGAATCCGGTAGCTACAATATGCTGGTGGGTGGCAGCTATGCGGACAACTGGCAGAGCGGCGCCGCCTTCAATTTTACCGGAGACTCACATATCATGGTGGATGGCGCCTCGGTGGCCTATATCATAGGCGGCAACTACAAGGACGGCCGGGGAGCCGGCTTCACCGGCAATTCTTACATATCCGTAGCAAGCGGAAATGTAACCGGCAGCATTGTAGGCGCCTCGGTCGTGACGCACGATACCACCTCCGCCTTTACCGGAGATACGCATGTGTTTATCTACACCCCGCTCGCGGACAACAGCGGGCCACAGCTGCACCAGATCCCGGCAAACGCCGTCATCGGCGGCTTTGCTTGGGGTACCAATACCCGCAAAACGCAGACGCTGGACGGCAGTACCCACGTCACCGTGGATTTGAGAAGCTACACAGGCCCCACCGCCGTTTTTGCCAAGCATATTGTGGGCGGCGGTTTCAACGGCACCTCGTCCAACACCCATATCATCTCCGGAGATACATATGTGAATGTCGACCTGGGCAACTCCTCCACGGCAGAGGATGTGTGGGTCGTGGGTGGTGCCTGGGGAAATGCCGGCACCTCGCGCATAGTGGGTACCTCCCACCTGAGCATCAGCGGTGGCGTGTTCCGGGGGCGGATACTCGGAGGTACCCGCACGGATACCGGCTCCACCGTGTCCGAGCATGGTGATATTGTGCTCACGCTCACGGGCGGCACCTTCCATGCACCGGTGCTGGGTGCCACCTACATCTCCACCGGAAGCTGCACCATGCGCACCGGAAATGTGGATATTTCTCTGGAAGCCGGTGCTGAGCTGCTCAGCACCTTGTACGGGGGATATCAGGTGTACGGCAATGCCTCGGCCTCTGTGGATGCTGTGCTGGGGGATGTAAGCCTAACGCTGAACGGCGCCACCACTAGCGATATCATAGGCGGCAGCTACACCCAGCGAAACAATGCGCAGAACACCATTTCCCAAGGCAACATATCGCTCCTGTTGCAGAGCGGTAGCGTGAGTGGCAATATCTACGCCGCCGGGCAGCAGGATGGCAGCACGTCCATACAAACAGCCTCCACCACCGTGCAGTTGGGTGCCGCCGTACAGCTTTCCGCCGGAGCCACTGTTTCCGGTGGCTATGCCGGCAGCGGTGGCTCTTCGGTAGTGAGCGGGGAGCGCACGCTGCAGCTTGCAGATGCCGCAGCCTATGCCGAAACGGCAGATGTGAACTTCCGGGATTTCGATGTCGTGCAAGTGGCCACCGGCGGCAGCGCCACGCTGGGAAGCTTGCTGAGCGATAGCTCTGCCCTGCGCAAGACGGGTGGCGGGAGTCTCGTGCTTTCCGCAAACAGTAGCTTCGATTCCCTTTCCGTAGAGGGTGGCAGCCTGAGCATGCAGAGCGGAGTAGAGGCGGCTCAGCTGCAAAGCCTCAGCTTGGCAGCAGGTGCCACGCTGGCCGGTGTCAGCGGTACCATCTCCGCCGGAGGCTCCGGGGAAACTGCCCTGAGCCTCGCCCTAAGCTCGGCCAACATAGGCTCCGGCTCTGCCGCCACACCTATGATAAGCGGTTTGGGTGGTAGCACGGCGAATCTCACCCTGAACGGCGGCGAGAATGTGGCTCTGGATATCAGCGTAGACGGCGTGGTAGAGCTGCTGCTGGCGCACAAGGCAGCCACCCCGGCCGTGAGCAGCTACCTCACCTTGGTGGACGGCACACTCACCTGCGCACAGCCTGAGCAGCTGCCCCTCAGCTCCCTGCTGGCAGGCTACGGGTTGCGCATTGCAGGCGTGGCAGAGGGCTCGCTGGTGGTGAATGGCAGCGCGGCCGGTATCTACTACGTCACAGCAGATGCCACCACGACAGATCCGCATGTGGTCACGGATTATCCCACGCTCGGCCTCTACAGCGGCGTGGTGGTAGAGGGTGGGCAGAGCCTTACCCTCCGCCTGCCCGGGGATGCAGATACCGCCACCGTGGCCACGGTCCACAACCTCATGGGCGGCTCCGAAAGTAGCCTGCGCATCGAAAACAGCTCCGGCAGCGGCACTGCCTCTGTGGTGCTGGACAACCACCCCATCAACTCCACCGGAGATTCCGCTTACCCGGACATTCCATCCCGTACCATCATGCAGGGAGACATCTCCGCTGGCAGCGGCACGGAGTTGCTCAAGCGCGGCTCCGGCGAGCTGGTAGTAAAAGGCAATTTACAAGCCGAGGCTTTATCCGTAGAGGCGGGGCAGCTGAGTCTCCATGGTGCAGCAAACCGCGTGGCCACCTTGGCCGGCACATCGGGGAGTCTCGTGCTCGCGGGAACCCTGCAAGTGCAGGACTCTCTGTCCGGCGGCACGGCGCTGGAGGTCTCACCGGGAGCCACTCTCTACCTGCAAAACGTCGACTCTGCGGGCAACACTACAGCACTGGTAAACCGTGGCACCTCCGTGGCAGATGTCAGCACAAGCCACAGCCTCACCCTAGGCTCTCTCACCCTGGGCACAGGCTCGCAAAGCGAGCTGCGCCTGGATACAGATGCGGACTTCTCCGCAAGCCTGCTGGCAGAAAACGTGGTGGTGGAGCCGGGCGCAGGGGTAACCCTGCATGCCACGGGCGACACACTTTTGCGGGGCGGGGACTACGTGCTGGGCAAGCTTGCGAATCCCCCGGCAGAGGCTACCACAGCGGCAGTGCAGCTCACGCTGCGGGGCTTTTCCTTTGCACAGCTGCAGCCCGGGGCAAGCTATCTGTACACGGATGCCGCCGGCAACATCCTGCTGCATGCAGAGCGCAGCCCCTCCAACCGTCTGCTGCCCTATGCAGACTCGCACAATGCAGCCGCCGGTGCCCGCCTGCTCTGGAATTCCGCCCCCACTCCCGGGGGAGACCTCGCCGCTGCATACCGCAGTATAGATGCACTCATTTCCGGCGGCCGCAGCGCAGAGGCAAGCCAAGCGCTGGCAGCCGTGGCCGGTGCGGCTTTTTCCACTCTCGCCCCCGCACTGCATAGCGATACAGACCGCCGCCTGCGCAGCATACGCGAGCGCGCTCTCGCCGCAGGTGTGAACCCGTGTGTGGTTCACTCCGGCATGCCCTACTACCACTTCCGCGTGCAGGCGGAGGGGGACTACAGCAGCCTGCGCAGCAGCCGCCATGCTCCGGGCTACGATTTCTCCCGCCGGGGTGCCACGCTGGGGCTGGAGGCGGATTTCAGCGAATCCTTCTCGGCCGGCTTAGAGCTCAGCGCCCTGTGGGGAGATTTGTGCACAGACGCTCCGGACAGGCTGAGCAGCGATGTGGACACCACCTACCTCTCCTTCTTTGCCCGCTACCGCAGCTGCTCCTGGGTTCACATACTCGCCGGCACCTTCGGCCGGGCAGACTTCGACATCGAGCGCCACGTCCGTATCGGCTCCGCCGGCTACAACACCCACAGCTCGGCAGATGCCTACTCGCTGGGGCTCCTCTACGAGCTGGTCTACGACCGCCTCCCCAAGGCGGACGATGCGCTCTCCCTGCAGCCACTCCTCAGCATCCGCTTCCGCCACAGTGCCGTGGATAGTTTTGCTGAGCAAGGCAGCGACGCCGCCCTGCATGCCTCCCCGCACAGCATGAACACCCTCACCCTCGCAGCAGGCGCTCGCATGCAGGCTACTGTGGGGCAAAATTGGTACAACCGCAGCTCGCTCTTCCAATGCCGCGCCCTGTTGGCATTCGACATAGGAGACCGCCGGGGCGAAACCTCCACTGCCCTCCTGCATGGCGCCGCCCGCGAATCCGTGCAGAGCAGCCGCCCCGGTGCCTTCGGCGCAGAACTCGGGCTCGGACTCAGCGTACCCCTCGGTGCAGAAAGCGGCACCCTCTTTTTCGATGCCGCCATCCTCCTCCGCTCCCACCTCTACGATTTCAACACCACCATAGGATATAGAATCAATTTTTGAAGTACAATCTACGGATCTACAATCTACAAAGTAAAAAGTATGGCGGGGCGGAAGCCCCGCAGGAATCGAAAGGCCGGGTTGCTCCACGCACCCCGGCCTTTTGTGGAGCTCTAGCTTATACTTTGTAGATTGTAAATCCGTAGATCGTAGATGATTGACGATTGACAATTTACGATTGACGCATAATCCGCCCATAGCTAAGCCAAGATGAAGTACGAAGGACGACATACGAAGGACGAGGTAGAGCTTGGCGGCGTAACCCACTGATTTTCATACATCGTCCCTCGGAATTCGTCCCTCGTACTTCCGAATCAATTTCGTCAGAAATTGATTCGATATCCCACCGTGGCGTTCACGTTCGTGTAGCCGCTTTGCAGCTCCACGGCGCCATCCACGAAGATGCTGCCATCGTCATCCCCCAGCGGGATGGTGAGAC
>JAZNTO010000088.1:0-20060 GCA_045591805.1 Akkermansia sp.
CTGTGGCGGTCGATCTCGATGCCGAGAGCGGCCAGACCATCGGTAATCTGCTGGTTAGTGATGGCGCCGAACACCTTGCCATTCTCGCCGGCCTCGAGGGTGAGGTTCACCGTGACGGCAGCAATCTTGGCGGCAATCTCCCGGAAGTTGGCCAGCTCGGCGGCCTCGCGCTCAGCGCGCTTCTTCTGGAGCATATTGATGAAACGCTGGTTGGCGGGAGTAGCCTCGAACGCAAGCCCCTGAGGAATCAGGTAGTTGCGGCCGTAACCAGCCTTCACGGTAACGAGGTCGGCTTCACAGCCCAGACCATCGATTTTCGTAGCGAGAATAACTTTCATGTTAGCCATAACTCAGTATTGTGTTTTGGTTGAGCGGCTCTTGTACACCAATTTGTGCTGATTGTCAAGAATTTATTTTTGATTTTTTCTTTTCCTGTTTCAGGCGGCGAATCAGGACGTAGGCTGCTTTCTCTCCATCCGGGCACAGGGGGCTTACATATTCCCATCCTTTGGGGATGCAGAGGAGCTCCTCGCAGTCCACCATGCCCATGTCTTGGAAACCACGCACAAATTCGCTCTTGAGCAGCTCTTCGGAGGTGATGCGTACAGAGGCGTATTCGTATTTTGCCGGCGGGGCCGGCGGCTGAATTTTGCTGTGCTGAACCACCAACAGGATACCTATGAATGCTAGCAGCAGGCAGGTGAATATCTGGGCTATGTTGGGCCGAGCCATAGGGCGTATCTCCGGGTCATCCTCCAGATGCGAGGCTATGTCCGTTTTGATAACCGGGTGAGGTTTGTGGTGTATGTCCGGCATGGGAGGTTTGGGGAGTTGTTTGGCCGGTTGCAGCAGGCAGGTGATGGGAATCCAGTAGCTCGTGCCTTCTTGGCATATCTGAGTGTCGGCCGTCAGGTCGCCGTTGAAGTATTCCGTGGCTAGTTCTTCCTGCGTCTTTGGCCCATTGATATTTTCTCCGTCTGTATAATAAAACTTCATATGGGGGATTCTATGCTTCTGAGGTTCTGAAGTCAAGGTAAAAAACAGGTAGGGTGCTATGTTAGCCTATTTTTCTCCTTCCGTGCGGCATCCCCAGTGGCTTGTAGGGCGCTTGATGCGGTGTTGAGTTCTTGCTGCGGCTCCCGGCATATAGATTTCGTAGTATCGTGGCGCTGCGTGCCACAGATCACACGAGCGGCGTTTGATGTTGGCCAGTATGCCTGCCGGCTTACGCAGTCGGAGCTCCCCGGCAGAAAGTTCCTTATGGTATGCTGCAATTTCGCGGTCGGTCAGCTCTGACCAGCCTAGGTTTTCTCCGGTCACGGAGAAGGTGGTGGTGTAGAGCGTGGGGTTTACAGCAAAGCGGGGAGATGTAGCCACGATGTCGCGGTACAGCACCAAATCTCCTATAGAGCGCCAGCGGGTGTCGAAACGCAAGCCATGCCGGCGGAAACTCGCTGCTCGGTGGAATGTGGCACATGTAGCCATTTCGCATACCAAGCGTGATATCCATTTGTGCGGCTTCATGGGTCGACGATGGCAGATGTAGCGAGATTCAGCATCCAGCACAAAGTACGAGCTGAGCAATATATCGGCCTGCGGATGTCGGGATACTCCCTCTGCTACGCCTCTCAGGGCGTGGGGCAAATACTGCTCGTCGCTGTTTAGGTGTGCGGTCACTTCTGCATCCTCCGGCATGTAGTCCCAAGCTTTGTTGAGTGCATCGTACATGCCTGCATCTTTCCCGCTCACAAAGCTGAAAGTGTAGCCTGCATCGGCGGCGTGTTCCTGCTGCCAGTTTGCCAGCAGCTCGGCGGTGCCGTCCGTCGACCCGCCATCTTGCACGTGGTGGTGCACCTCAATTCCCGTCTCAGCCTGATCTGCCACGGAACGCAGGCAGCGCTCCAGCCACACAAGTGAATTGTAGGTGGGTGTTACAATGTAAAACTTCATATCTGCACCGCCTATTATATAGAAATTTACGTTAATTTCAAGTTTTACCTGATTTTATGCTTCACTACGGGTGCATGGGGATACCGGTGGACGGTATGCTGCGGCAGTAAGTTACAACATCGAAATGGGGAAGGCGTAGATATTGTTTTCCAGAGTGTAGGGGAGTTCGGCGGTGTAGAATACGATGCCGGGTTGCAGCTCGAGCAGACCGGGCGGTATTTTGGCGGCGTGGCGTAAATCTGCGGCGGAGGGGCTGCTGCTGCGTTTTACCGCCATAGAGTAGATTTTGCCGTTCTGTACCAGTAGGAAATCCACCTCGGAGGTTCCCCGGGCATCCCGGAAGAAATAGAGCTTGGGGGTTTTTGTGAGCCGCTTGATGCTGTTGGTGGAGTAAGGCAGCAACAGGGAGATAATCCCCGTGGCTTCCAGCATGGCACCCCACGCTTTCGCTGTGTTGGGAGACACTTCGGCATCTCGCGCCAAGTCGCTGTACACCAGCGGCTGCCCGCTGCGCATGGCCGCAGACTGCATGAGTTTCAGGAATGAGGCGCGGTTGCCTACCTGTGCCAGTTGGTTTACATCTCGCTCCAAATAGGTGCGCACATAGGAGTCGAAAAAGGTGGCAGGTTCCAGCTTCGTATCCTTGCTCGGCATGGGGTAGCCGCCGCGCCAGATGCGGCGGTAGAGTTCGCACAGGTCGTAGGCCGTGGCGCGGTCTGCATAGCTCGCCGGCTCTTCCGGGTTGAAGAAAGGTGCTTCTGCTCCCAGTCTTAGGCATTCGCGTTGCGACATGCTGTGCAGATCCAATATCCCCACGCGTCCCGCTAGGCTTTCACTCACCCCCTGCATGAGCTGGAAGTGCTGCGAGCTCGTTAGCCAGTACTGCCCATTGCGTTTTTCGGCATCTACTTTCATTTTGATGACACGCAGCAGCTCCGGTGCATACTGTACTTCGTCGATGAAAAGTGGGGCTTTGTGCCGTTGTAGAAATCCTATGGGGTCGCGTTTGGCATCTTCGGCCAGCAGGTAGTCATCTAGTATTACGTAGTTCATGTCCTCCGGTAGCAACTCCTCCAGCAAAGTGGATTTGCCCACCTGCCGCGCCCCTGTCAGCAGAACACAGGGGTAGTGCTTTTACTCTGCCCGAGGCTGTTCGCGGGAAATATGCAGGTGTTTTCATAAGCTGCTGATTTATATGGTGTTCCGTCTGGAATGTTTTTGTTCTTGCTTTTTGTGGCTAAGCCCCCCCATTTAACCATATTTAGCGCCGGAGGCGAGCATAAACGTTTTTGAGCCGCAGGGCGAGACAAGGTGTCACAAGAAGCATGGACCGAGAAAAACTACAAGAAACCGGAGAGAATGTGCGGAACTGGCTGGCGGACAGCCACCACCGCAGGTGTTGCAAGATGGCGCTGGGCATTGCCAATGGGGTGATGCTGTTGGGCCTTACAGCCGGCATGGCTATGCTGTGCCTCATGGAGCTGCGCAAGGCGCGCTGCTGCCACCACCACTGCCACAAGCCGGAAGGGCAGAAGTGAGCAGAGCACACATGCGCGCGGGAGGCTTAGTGCCCGCCCGCGCGCATGTGTATAGATAGCTTTGTGGCTTACCCGTTTGTGCTGTGAAGTTCCAAGCAGATGCGATTCACGTGCACACCATCGCGCACGTCCACATCCTCGTATTCCTCTACACAGGTACAGAAGGAGTATATCTTGGCCTTGACCTCGGCGGGCATCTTCTCCAGCACGGGACCGGTGGCTGTGGGCATGAGTATTTCCATGTCCAGCGTGCCGTTTTTCTCCGAATAGCGGTAGTAGAGGTGCACATCTCCGTGCCCCAGCGGAATGTGGCGGAGCATCTCCTCGGCTAGGGTCATGGCGTGCTGCACGGTTTGCTCGGAGAGGAAGTATTTGTTGCAGAATTGCTGGAATTCGGCCTCTAGGGCGTAGATATCGAAGTCCTCGCTTTGCACCACGTAGTGGAAGTCGCGGATACGGTTCACAAACACGCGCGTGCGCTCGCGTTGCGGGTTGTCGAATATCTCTTCCGGCGTACCTTGCTCGTAGATGACGCCTTGGTCCATATAGAGCACGCGGGTGCTCACGTTACGGGCAAAGGACATTTCGTGCGTCACGATGACCATGGTCATGCCCTGTTTGGCCAGCGCGCGGATAACGGAGAGCACCTCGCTCACCATGGTGGGGTCGAGCGCGGAGGTAGGCTCGTCGAAGAGGATAATCTCCGGGTTCATGGAGAGGCAACGAGCTATGGCAGCGCGTTGTTTTTGCCCGCCGGAGAGCTCGCTTGGCATGGAGCGCGCTTTCTCTTTCATGCCTACCATCTTGAGCAGTTTAAGCCCGCGCTGTGCGGCCTCTATCTTACTCTTGCCCAGCAGCTTTATGGGGCCTATGCACACGTTTTCCAGCACGCTGAGGTGGTCGAACAGGTTGAAAGACTGGAACACCATGCCCATCTTGCGGCGCAGCTTGGGGGCATCCACCTTTCGGTCGGAAAGCAGCTCCTCGCCGTCCACCACTATACTGCCGCTCGTGGGCTCTTCCAACAGGTTGAGACAGCGCAGGAACGTGCTCTTGCCGGTGCCGGAAGGCCCGATGATGGAGATAATCTCACCGCGTTTGATGTCTATGTTGACATCGTGCAGCACGGTCAGGTTGCCAAAGGTTTTCTTGAGGTTGCGAATCTGAATCATGGCTGTGTGGTGCGGTTCGGGGTTAGCGGATGTTGCGGCTGGCGCGATCCAGTACAAAGGTGAACAACCAGGCGATGAGGAAGTACAGGATAGCTACCATGAGCAGCGGGAAGAAGGGGTCGAAGGTGCGAGCGCGGATGATATCCGTCATTTTGGTAAGGTCTGCTATGGCTATGTAACCCACCACGGAGGTGTTCTTGATGAGCGAGATAACCTCCCCCTTGTATACCGGCAGGACGCGCTTGATGGCTTGTGGCAGCACGATGTAGTAGAAAGAGTAGAATGGAGAGAAACCCATGGCGATGCCCGCCTCGCTCTGCCCGCGGTCTATGCCTGTTATCGCGCTGCGGAACATCTCGCTCACATATGCACCGAAGTTCAGACTGAAGGTGATGATGGCCACATACAGCGCTTCTACCTGTGTGCCCGCAAAGGCCACATAATACATGAGCATGAGCAGTATCAGTATAGGCGTGCCACGCATGATGTCTATGTACACCCGCGCCCACCACTGCCAGAACTTGCTGCGGCTCATGCGCAGGTAGCATATCGCTGCGCCCACCACTGTGCCGAGTAGGGTGGAGAAGAGTGCGATAGCGAACGTCGCTTTCAGACCTTCCCATATGAGCATGTAGCGCGTCTCTGCTATGATGTTGCGGTAGAAGCTGTCCGTAATGCCGCCTATGATACCTTGCGCCGCCTTGGTCATGGCGGAGGGTTCTCCCTTCAGGTTGGCATCCTTGCGCATGGCAATGACGGAGATGCTCGTATAGTACGGGTCGGAGAAGAGTACGCTTTCTCCGCGCTCGGCTGTGATGAGGAAGCCGGAGGAGGCAATGTCCACTTGCCCGGCTGCCACAGCGGTGAGCAGGCCGTAGTAGTCGATATTCTTAATCTGCACCGGGCGCTTCACATGGGCAGCAAAGCGGTAGATAAGCTCGGCATCCATGCCCACTATTTCCTCGCCGCGCATGAAGACGATGGGCGCCGTGCAGGGCTCCATGCCCACGATGATGGGCTCCCCCTCGGTGGGGATATCGAGCTGTGGCATCCGGGCTGTTTCGGTATTGCGAATCCACTTGTCACAGATAGCCTCCAGCTCGCCGCTCTCGCGCAAGCCGGAGAGAAACTCGTTGAACTGTCTGCAAAGCTCCTTGCCCTTGTCTGTGTGGTTGAAAGCCATGCCCATGAAGTTTTTGGGCAGGCTCACATCTTCGAACAGCAGGATATTGGGCTTCTTGCGCGCCAAAGCGTAGCAGATGACATCGTCCATGATAGCGGCATCGCATATCCCCTTTTCGAGCGCCAGCATCATGTCCGCCTCGAAATTGTGACGCTGTAGCTCCAGCTGCGGGTAAGTTTCCATCAGGTAAATATCCTGTACAGTTCCTTGCGGCACGCCCAGTTTTTTGCCTACAAGATCCTTCACGGCTATAGTACCCAGCTCCGGTATACCGGACTCTTGCGGGGTCGCTTCGCTACGCGTGGCTATGATGGAGCGGCTCGTATAGTATGGGTCGGAGAAGAGTACGCTTTCCCCGCGCTCGGCCGTGATGAGGAAGCCGGAGGAGGCAATGTCCACTTGCCCGGCTGCCACAGCGGTGAGCAGGCCGTAGTAGTCGATATTCTTTATCTGCACCGGGCGCTGCACATGGGCTGCAAAGCGGTAGATAAGCTCGGCATCCATGCCCACTATCTCCTCGCCTCGCATGAAGACGATGGGCTCCGTGCAGGGCTCCATGCCCACGATGATGGGCTCCCCCTTCGTGGGGATATCGAGCTGCGGCATTTGTGCCGTTTCTGTGTTTACTATCCATTTATTGCAGATGGCCTCCAGCTCGCCGCTCTCGCGCAGGCCGGAGAGAAACTCGTTGAACTGCCTGCAAAGCTCCTTGCCCTTGTCCGTGTGGTTGAAAGCCATACCCATGAAGTTTTTGGGCAGGCTCACATCTTCGAACAGCAGGATATTGGGCTTCTTGCGCGCCAAAGCGTAGCAGATGACATCGTCCATGATAGCGGCATCGCATATTCCCTTTTCGAGCGCCAGCATCATGTCCGCCTCGAAATTGTGGCGCTGTAGCTCCAGCTGCGGGTAAGTCTCCATCAGGTAAATATCCTGCACAGTTCCTTGTGGTACACCCAGTTTTTTGCCTACAAGATCCTTCACGGCCATGGTGCCCACAGCGGGTATATCTGCTTCCGCAGAGGTGCGGGTCGCAGCAGGGGCTGCGGCCTCGGTTCGGCCATTTGCGGGCGCTCCGGCGGCTGTGCCGCCATCCGCACCCCATACTAGCATCGGTATGGCCAGAATGGCCGACAGGAGGAGAGAGCTTTTCTTCATCTTTCACCACGCGGGGGATTCCGCCCGCGCGCGGATTGTAACACACTACTACCCATTTTGGCAAGCTGAATGTCAGCTTCTACAGCATAAATGCGTTAGAATGCCGAAAAATTGCGCTGTGCCGGCTTAGACTCCGGCGCGTTTGCAGGGCAAACTTCCAAAATCCAAAATTCAACACAAAATCCCTTCGCCTAATGGTGAGCTGTAGGTGAGCGATTTGTTTCTTTTTTACTATAAAAGACTTATATGCGTATAATCGACTTCCGGAATAGCTCACCCTTTCCGAACTTAACGCGCAGTCAGTCTCACTTTGAGCTGGAAAGATGGTTACAGGCGAGTTGAGAAACAAGGTGGATGCCATTTGGGAGACGCTGTGGACGGGTGGTATTTCCGGTCCTATCACAGTGCTGGAGCAGATCACCTATCTGATGTTCAAGCCCGTATTTTTACAGGACTCGTTACAAGACAGGATTATTACAGATTATGCTAGAATTGCGTCTGGCTCAACTTTTGCCGAAGTAAAAATCTTCACTTTGAAATCTTGCATACGAGACTATGTCAACCCGATGGGCACAGCGGTATACAAGACCCGCGATGAAATGCCGGAGAAGCTGCGGCGCGCGCTGCCCAGCATGGAAGACTTGTGTAAACTTTTGTAACAACAGATTTCAACACCTATGAATCGAGAACTGGTACAGGCAAAGCTTGCCGTTGAAAACATTACAGCGGTATCAGAACTCATAGGTCAACGAGAAAAATGACTTATAATGCTTGCCAGCTATCAAAATAAATGTTAAACTGTGCGCCTGCAACGTATCGTATCTGTTCATGAAGGCGCAGAAAGACCGTATTCTTAAAGATGGTAAATGTTTTCCGGGGGGTATTCTCAAGGTGGACAGTTTTATAAACCACCAAATGGATGCAAGCCTGATGCGCTCCATGGCCGTAGAGTTTGTACGCCGTTTTGCCTCTGCTCGTATCAACAAAATTATAACGGTGGAAGCTAGTGGTATAGCTCCGGCTATCATGGTAGGCAACTTGCTGGAGCTGCCTGTTGTCTTTGCCAAGAAAAAGAAGCCAAGCACGATGGAGAACATGATTTGTACCTCCATTCACTCCTTCACGAAAGACAAGGTCTACACCGTGTGCGTTAGCCGCGAATACCTGGGGCCGAATGACAGAGTTCTTTTCATAGATGATTTCCTGGCCAACGGGAATGCCGCCTTGGGGATACTCGACCTCGTGAAACAGGCCGGAGCTCAGCTGGAAGGTATGGGGTTCCTCATCGAAAAATCATTTCAGAACGGCGGCAATGAACTGCGCCGCATGGGCATTCATGTAGAATCGCTGGCTATTGTTGAAAGCCTGGATAACTGTACCATCCAACTGCGCAACTGAACATGAGCACCGTCTCTGACGCCGGGCGGACAGACCTCATCTATGGGTTGGAAGACACGCCGCCATTTTGGGATGCGCTTTTTGCCGCACTCCAGCACCTGCTTGCCATGTTCGTGGCAGTTGTTACGCCTCCACTCATCATAGCCGGGGCTCTCGATTTGGATACCTCCACCACCGGCTATCTGGTATCTATGTCACTGGTCGCATCGGGCATATCATCCTTTGTTCAATGCCGACGCTTCGGCCGATTGGGAGCAGGGCTACTCTGCGTACAGGGCACAAGTTATTCATTCATTGCCCCCATCATTGCAGCCGGTCAGATTGGAGGGCTACCGCTTATCTTCGGTTCCTGTATGGCCGCCGCCTCTCTGGAAATGGTAGTAAGCGTCTGCCTGCGCTACTTGCAAAAGATTATCACCCCACTGGTATCCGGCATTGTTGTAACCCTTATCGGGCTGAGTCTGGTGAAAGTAGGTATCATTGCCTGCGGCGGAGGCTACGCATCCATGAGCAACGGCTCATTCGGCTGTTTCCGGAATCTCATGCTCTCCGGGCTCGTTCTCATTTGCATCGTTATCTGCAATCAAAGCAACAACAAGTACCTGCGCATGAGCTCCATTGTTATCGGACTTATCGTTGGCTACCTCGTTGCCTGGTTCATGGGGCTTATCGATTTCAACAGTATCTCCGGTTATGGGGCATTCCACTTTCCTTCACCATTCCGCTATGGCTTGAGCTTTAGCTGGTCTGCATTCATAGCTCTGGGGCTCATATACGTCATAACCTCCATCGAGGCCTATGGCGACATAACAGCCAATTCTCAGATTACCGGGCTGAAAGTTCAAGGAAGTGATTTCATGAAACGAGCCCAAGGAGGAATTCTGGCAGATGGGTTCAACTCTATGCTGGCAGCCATGCTGAATTCCTTTCCGAACTCTATTTTTGCTCAGAACAACGGGCTCATTCTGCTTACGGGTATTGCAAGTCGGCGCGTAGGGTACTATATTGCTATCATGCTGATGATGCTGGGGCTATTTCCCTATGTTGGATTGGTGTTTTCCCTTATGCCCGAACCGGTACTTGGTGGCGCCACTCTACTGATGTTCGGTACTGTCGCTGCAGCCGGCATCCGCATTCTTGTATCGCAGGAAATAGACCGCAAAGCCTCGCTCGTGATAGCTATAAGTCTGGCATTCGGTATCGGTGTCGAAATGGTGCCCGATATCCTCAACCAAATGCCTCGAACTATTCGCGAAATCTTCTCCTCCGGCATCACCACAGGTAGTTGCGCCGCCATCATCTCCAATTTGCTCATCCGAATCGCACCTCCTGACACTCAACGATAACAATTTCAAAAGCCCCGGGCAGGGCGATAGATTGTTTACCGCGCGCAGCTCTTGGTAGAGTGCAATGCGCAATGTAAGTCAATACGAATTGCGCGGAGGCATTTCAGCAGATTTCCCGGAGGGCGCGGCGCATGGCGGCTACGGTAGCATCTATATCCGCCTCGGTGTGGGCGGTGGAGATGAAACCGGTCTCGAAGGGGGAGGGGGCTGTGTAGATGCCTTGCTCGAGCATGGAGAGGAAATAGCGGCGCCAAGTGTCGAAGTCTGCGGTGGTGGCATCGTCCAGATTCCGGACCTCTTGTGTGGTGAAGAAGAGGCAGAACATGGAGCCGCTGCGCTTGAAGCAGTATGGGAGGCCGCAGTCTGCCAAGGCAGCGCGCACGCCGGTCTCCAGCTGTGTCCCGAGAGCTTCCAGCCGGGTGTAGGCATCCGTGGTTTCCAGCTCGTGCAGCTGGGCGAGTCCTGCAGCCATGGCTACGGGGTTGCCGCTCAGGGTGCCTGCCTGGTATACAGGCCCCAAGGGGCTGACGCAGTCCATGATATCTGCCCGCCCGCCGAAAGCGCCGACAGGCAGTCCGCCGCCTATGATTTTGCCCAGGGTGGTGAGGTCCGGGGTAATGCCGTGTTTTCCCTGCACGCCGGCCGGGGATATACGGAAGCCGGTCATTACCTCGTCGAAGATGAGCAGGGCGCCCTCTTTCGCAGTGATTTCCCGCAGGAATTCCAGGTAGCCCGGCTCGGGCAGGTAGAAGCCTGCATTGCCCGGGTAGGGCTCTACGATGATGGCGGCTATCTGTCCCGGGTATTGAGCAAAGGCTTGTCGCACGGCTTCGGGGTTGTTGTAGGGCAGAGCCAGTGTAAGGGCAGCAAACTCGGCGGGCACGCCTGCGCTGTCCGGCTCGCCGTGTGTCAGGGCTCCGCTGCCGGCGGCTACCAGCAGGCTGTCCACATGTCCGTGGTAGCAGCCTGTGAACTTGATGATGTATTTGCGCCCGGTGTAACCGCGAGCCAGACGCACGGCACTCATTGTGGCTTCTGTGCCGCTGTTGGTCATGCGCACTTTTTGTATGGAGGGAATCCGGCGGCAGATGGTCTCCGCCATGTCTACCTCGATGCGGGTGGGAATGCCGTATCCCAACCCGGCGGGTACAGCGGCCTGCACGGCGGAGATAACACTTTTCGGCGCATGCCCCAGAATGGCCGGCCCCCAGGTGCCTACGTAGTCTATGTATTGGCGTCCGTCTTCATCCCACAGGTGGGCACCCTCTGCGCGGGTCACAAAAAACGGGGCTCGTCCCAAGCGGCGGAATGCACGCACCGGGGAATTCACACCTCCGGGAATGACCCGGCACGCGCGCTCAAAGAGTTCTTCTGATATCGGCATGCGCCCAGTATACCCGCTTGGGAGAGTTTGCGCAAGCTTTCCGCCGAGCTTTTTTTGTTTTTTCGCATTTTTTTATTGCTTTTCTCGTGGTGCGGGTATAGTATGAGTATTGCAGAAAGGTGCATGCTTTGCGCCGGTGCTGCAAGAAACAACCAAAAACCATAGAAGGAGGTACCAACCATGCAGACATCAAATGTTGACACCAACGTTGTCGTGACCGGCCGTCATGTAGATGTGACGGATGCTATTCGTGATTTTGCCACGAAGAAGATTCAGTCCATCCATATCGACTATCCCAGGATTGTGGAGGCACGAGTAGTAGTAGACGTGCAGAAAGACCGCCAGATGGCGGAAATTGTTCTTTTCTGCGCAGATCATATCACCATACAGGCCTCTACTGTAGGTCCGGACCTCTACGCCGCCATAGACGAGACGGTGACCAAGATTATGCGCCGCATGCGCAAGCATAAGACACGCCTCATGAAGCACTTCCGCCCCCACCGCTCCAAGAGTATCCGCACGTTGGAGGAGAAGGTGTACGAGGAGGATATTCTGGATTATGAGGATTTCGATGCTCCGGAGGATCCCAAACCCGTGCGCATTTCCCGCGAGGGCTACGACCTCAAGACTATGTACAAGGAGGACGCTATCATGGAGCTGGAAATCTCCGGTAAGCCTTTTGTGCTGTATCGTAATGCCCGCCGCAATGTGCTCCAGATTGTCTACCGCCTGCGCCCCGGCGAGTATTCTATCATCGAGCTTGGCAGCGAGCTGAAGGCTTGATGTGCGGTTGTACGGCAAGATATGCTCCCAGCCCGTCCCGGAATCCGGGGCGGGCTTTCGGATAATGGGTGGTTGCGTTCATCTGCCGGAGGACATACACATACTCGTGCGCGGGCATCAATGACGCGATATTCCTGTGCTAGCGGCATTTAGTACTTTGCAAGTTTGGTGAGATATGCTAAAATATAGGCACATGAGCGAGAAAATCAGTATAGTTTGTAAGCCGACAGCCGATACCTTTGTGCGATTTGGTATCGTGATGGCGGCGTTGTTTGGATTTGCTCTGTATTTCTTTTACGATGGTCACACCGGCTATCGGCAGAAGAATGAGGTGATTTTCAGCTACAAGGCATTTGCGGACTTGGGAGTGGCTGCTACGGCAACAACTGCGGAGATGTGGGCCGAGCTCATGGCCGGTAAACCGCTTATCGCCACGGAGTTGGTGGAGGGAGAGCCTATGGTGGTGGCCGGTGGCGGTGCCTACCCGCTCCCGGTAGGTTGCGAAGCGGCGGTGAGCTGCCCGCCGGAGATTCTGAACCATGCCGGCATCAGCTCTGGGTGGAATGAGAGCTGGGCCGCATACAGCAAGCGCATGCGTTTCCCCATCACTCCGGATGAGCATCCATATGACATGGGCGCCATACGCGAGCAGTGGATAGCGGGTGGTGTGTTTGTGTTGTTGGGCTGCGTCCTGTTGTATTTTGCGTTGCGCACTCGCGGGCGTGTGTTGGCTCTGATCGGGGACGAGGTGACGGCCTCCGGGCAGCGCTTCTGCATAGGAGATATAGAGTGTATCGACCTGCGGCAGTGGGGGCCGGGATTTAAGGGGGTGGCTTCTTTTACCGTGAAGGGGCGCAAAGTGCGTGTGGACGGCATGACATACGGGGGATTCAATAAAGACAAGGGCGAGCCGGCGGAGGTGTTCATGCAGGCCGTGCTTGCACAGTACAAAGGAGATGTAATTGAGTACGAAGTTCCTGAGGAAAGCGAACCGGCTAGCTAAGCTTGTCCGGTGTAAGCTGCAGCGAGACCTGCGCTCCGGTGAGTCGCGGGGGGCGGGTGTGCTGCGTAGTACGGCGAGGGTACTGAGCTCCCGCCGCTTTGTGCTGTGTGGTCTTTCTCTTGTTCTCGTAGCAGAGTTTTGTGTCTTGGGTATAGGGGTTGTACGCAAGCTGGAGCTTGCAGCCGAGCGCACCGAGCAGGCATCCCGCATGTACATGGCCGCTGTGGAAGCTCAGGCTTTTGGGGAGCAGCTTCGCGCCGGGGATGACGATGGCGCGGCTCACATAGGAGCCAATGCTGCCGCCGAGCAGCCCGGGGATGAGCCGACCGCCGGGAATGGTGCTCCGCCGTTACAACCGCGGGATGTGGACACAATCGTGTTCGATCTTACCGGGGAGCTGCCGGATACTGATCCCGATTTGCCGCAGGTGGCTTCTGCCCGGCAAACGGCTCCGGCTGTCTCCGAACCGCTGGATGCCTCCGGCAACAAATTGAGCGCGGAGGACGCACAGGAGCTGGATTTGCTTATCCGCAAAGCAGTGGCGGCTATGGTGGCCGGGGATATGCGTTTGTGCGTGCTTTGTTTGGAGCAGGGGGTAAGCTTGTCTCCGGACTATCCGGCTTTGCTGTACTATTACGGCATGGCCTATGACAAACTGCTCAACCCGGACAAGGCCAGGGATTACTACACCCGCGTGTTCCGCCAGCGGGATCGTGCCGGCAAATACTTTGAGCGTGCTTCCCGCCGCCTTACTTACGGCGTGGAGCAACCGGCTGCTATGCGTGGCAAGCTCTCCTTTGGCCCGCCACTGCTGAATCATACTTACGATGAGTACGGTGGCGACGAGGTTTCACTGCGCTTGCCGATTCTGCTTGCACCGGGCGAGGAGGTTCGGGTGGAGGATATTCTCATCCGTTTGCGCTTTTTTGTGCTGGTGAATAATCGCCGCATTGAGTTTTCTTCCGTCAAGCCGCAGATGCGCTGGGAAAACGACACGCAGAGCTTTGCTAACTGCGAGGAGAATCTCATCGTGACCTATAAACTTCCCCTGCTGAACGATGAGGAGCAGGGGGTCTACGGTTCTCGCCGTTACTATGGATACACTGCAAAGCTTTACTACCGGGGAGAACCATTGGACTGTATGAGCACGCCGACTGCTTTGGTGCTGCACGAGCAGATGCTGGATGCCCGCGCTGCGCAGGAGCGCCTGCACTCCGGTATGTCCACCTCCGGGTTGCTACCGGATGACGGATTGGTGCCGGAATATACGGAGGATGAGCTGCCACTGCCGGAGGAAGAATTCACTGGTGGCGCAGCACCTGCTGATACCTCCGGAGATGAATCCGGTGAAACACCTTTTTCCCGTTACATCGAAGAGATAGACCCATCGGAATAACCCCCCTTTCTGCCGTTTTTATATGTCGGAACCCGATTTTCAGAACCTGCCAACCCGACTCGGTGTATACACGCTCACCGAGTTGCTGGGGAGCCACGGCATCAGTGACCTATACTTAGCCACGCAGAGCCACATGGAGCGTGGTGTGGTGGTGCAGGTGTTGCGTCCCGGCAGCGACAAGGCGGCCGTAGACTATTTCCTGCGTATGGTGCGAGCCAAGAGTGCTGCGGAGCTCCCGGGGGTGTGCCGAGTGTTGGAGTCCATGATGTCCGGCAATGTCTGGTTCCTGACCCACGAACAGCCGGACGGTTCTTCCCTGGCTCAGTTGGCGCGCGATGGCCGGCGCCTGAGCGTGCAGCAGTCCTGCCGTATCATCCGTGCCGCCTCGGAGTTATACTCCGAGGCGCAGGGAAAACAACTTTGCATGGGTGCGTTGCGGGCGGATTCTATCTTTGTGCACGGCGAAGAGGGCGTGCATTTCCTTTCCCCTGTTTTGCCCGGCGATGCAGAAGCCTCCGAGCTGCACGAGCAGATGGTGGGGTTGGCTGCGGCGCTGGAGCCTGTGCTGCCTATGGATGTCCCGGGGCAGACTCGCGTTGCCACTCTCGTGCAGTGGATTCGAGAGGGATATGAGGGCGAGCATCTGGACTGGAGCGCGGTGGGCTCCACGGCGGATATTATTCGCGAGCAGACAGCTCCCTTGCTGGCTCGTGGCACGGCGCAGCACACGAACTCCCGCACCGTGGCACTCAAGATGGAGAGCTTACGCGCTCGTCGGAAGGCTCGCCGCATCATCATCCGCTCTTCTGTAGGTGCCTTGGTGGTGTTGGCCATGGCCGGCATTGGCGCCTTGTGCGCGCCGGAGGTCGGAGAATCCCTGCCGGTACGGGAGAAGGGGTATGTGTATTGTATGGCGGAGGATGGGCAAAGTACCGTCCGTGTCATGGAGCGCCCGGTTTCCATCCGCGAGTATCAGCGATTCTTGGCTGCGTTCGAAGACCCCAATCTGAGTATTAACCGCCGCAATGCTATCAATCGCGGTGTGCCGACAGACTGTGCTGCCCATACCCCCGCAGATTGGCTTGCCCAGCAGAAAGCCGCTGAGATGGGCGAGGCGTGGCAGGGGATGAAGCTCAGCCCCAAATCGCCCGTGCGTGGCATATCCTTGTGGGATGCGGTGGCCTATGCCAACTACGCAGGCGGCGCTTTGCCCGATGCCCCCATGCTGGAAGCCGTGCGTGCCGAGGTTGGCACAGAGGCCGAGGTGGAGGAGTGGACCACTACAGAGATATCCGGTGGTGCCGTGTATCCGACCGGGCGGGTGGTGCTGCCCGTGGCAGGACAGCAAGCTTACCTCGAAACGAACGACAAGACGCGCAGCCTGAAACGCGGCTTCCGTATAACCCTTCCTGTATCAAAAACAGACTAACACCGAGCATATCAATATGAAACACATCATACGATTCATCCTTACCGTATTCTGCATGCTGTTCGTGGCCGAGGCTACGGCACAGGTGGAAGTGCGCTTGAAAGCAGAACGCAGAGAGTTTCTGCTGGGTGAGAACGTGCGGCTTCATGTCCGTATCGACAACCATACGGACAGTGCCGTCTCCTTTGTGAACATACCCGGGCGCAGCTGGCTGCATTTTACCGTAACCCGAAACGGGGAGAGTTACCCCATCTCCCCTAGGGTAATCCCCAACTTTCCCAAGCTGGTAGTTCCTTCCGGTTCCTCCCGTACTCAGGTTGTAGATTTGCGCCCTTATTTCACCTTCAATCGAGATGGCTCGTATAAAGTCATAGCCACTGTACGTATGCCGGACATGCAGACAACCTACAGCTCCAACCGCGCTTCCTTTGTGCTGGCAAATGGCGGTACCATGCGCAACTTCACTGTGCAGGCTCGCGGAGACAGGCTCAACATGAGCCTGCGCTTGCTGCGAGTCGACGGCAAGGATAGGCTCTTCGGGCAGGTGGTGAATGCAGACAGCCGCGCCGTACTTGGTGCCTGCGACATGGGGCAATTCCTCAACTTCATGAAACCGCGCGTCATTCTGGACAGTGCCCAGCACATGCACGTGCTTTGTCAATCCACACCGGAGTTTTTTACCTATGCGCGCATGGATAATCGCGGCCGCCGTGTGGACTATAAGATTATGAAGCGCAGTGGCGGCCCGGTGGATTTGGTAAGCACGGGCGGAGGTATCCGCCTTATCGGTCTCACTCCCTATGTGCGCCCCACTTCTACCTCCGAAGGGGTTATCCACACCACCTCCGACCGTCCCGGCAGCAACTAATACCCCAATTTTCCCATGTCTTCCCCCACTATAGCCATAGTAGGCCGACCCAATGTCGGTAAATCTGCCATTTTCAACCGCATGGTGGCGCGTCGCATCGCCATCGTGCACGACCAGCCCGGCGTAACCCGCGACCGCCTCAGTGCCCCATGCCGTATCACGGACTATGAGGCTCTGGTGGTGGACACCGGCGGTATAGGCTCCACGTTGGAAGATGGCTTTGCTGCCCGCGTGCAGGAGGAAGCGGATATAGCGCTCAATGCGGCGGATCTCATCATGTTCGTGTGCGATTGTCGGGATCACCTCACCCCCATCGACAAGACCATAGCTACTCGCCTTCACAAGGCCGAGGTTCCGGTGCTGCTGGTGCTCAACAAGGCTGATACGGAGAAACAGGAGCTCAACCTTGGTGAGTTCGCCGGATTGGGGTTTGCGGATTATGTGTTCACCTCTGCGGCACACGGGCGCGGCTTTGCACAGCTGGCGGACAAGCTTAACCGCCACCTCAAATCTCTGGGTGCCACCCCGGTGAAACCCGAGGCAGAGCCGGATGCTACTCCGGAGGAGGAACCCGACCGTGAGGAAGTGGGGCAGGACAGTCCCATACGCGTGGCTATTGTTGGCAGACCTAATGCCGGCAAGTCCTCCTTGGTGAATGCCATTCTGAACGACCGCCGAACAATTGTGTCCGATGTTGCCGGTACCACGCGAGATGCTATCGACATCCCCTACACTCGCGAAGAGCAGCCCTACGTGCTTATCGACACCGCCGGTATGCGCCAGCGCTCCAAGCGCGATACCTCGGTGGAGGTATTCTCCGCTATGCGCAGCGAGAAAGCCATACGCCGTTCGGATATCTGCCTGTTGGTTATCGATATGTCCGCCGGGGTTACCCAGCAGGATAGGCGCATAGGCTCCATTATAGCCAAGGAGAGCAAGCCTTGCATCATCGTGGTCAATAAGTTCGACCTCTACTGCGCCGAGGCTCCCCTCTCTGCCCGCAAGGATGCCGTGAAGGAGCATATAAAGGAGAATCTCTTTTTCTTGGACTACGCTCCCATAGCCATTGTTTCTGCCAAGCTGGGGGAGGGCATGCCCTCCATCTTCAAATCCATAGCTCGTGTGCGGCAGGAAGCTCTCAATATGCCCGGCACAGGAGAGCTGAACCGCTTGCTCCAGCGTGCTATGGAGATGAACCCGCCCGGCCAGCATCGCGTGCTCAAAAAGCGCCTCAAGCTTTTCTATGCCACCACCGCCGTGAATGAAAAGTACACCACCATCCCGGTGCCCACCTATGTGCTTTTTGTGAACGATAAACGCCTGCTGACAGATAGTTACGCCCAGTATCTGCGCAACACGATTCGCTCGCGCATCAAGGCCGCCGGGGTTCCCATAGTCCTCTCCCCGCGTTCCCGCGTTCGCAACGACTAGCATGCGCGCGTGAAGTTACTCTCCCCACCTCGGCTGCTGTCCTGCCCCTTGAGAGTTTGTGTGCATTTCTTGAAATTCGGGAGTCGTACTCCCGAATTTCAGGAAATGCGCGACAAGTTTGTAGGAGCCGCTCTACAGGGGGACAGCTTGAGGTATGCTACCATTATTGCGGCAATTTGATGACGGAGGCGTGGGCATCCCGAAATGCGGAGATTTGCACCCAATCTCCTGCTTTCAGTCCATTGCGGCAGGAGTCTGCGACGGGGAAAAGCTGGTCTCCAATTTTCACGCACACCTCATCCCCGTGGGTGATGATACGGCCTGTTTTGCCCACAAGAGCATCTTGTGCCTCCGGGGGCGCGTGGCGGCTGAGAAGCTGCATGAATACGCGGCGAACGCAGTGGTTCCATACGGTGTAGTATATACCCGCTGCCACCAGCAGAAGGAGGATAAATATCAGCACCATCCACTGCACCGGAAGGTCAAACTGCAGGGTACCCCACATGGCCAGCACCACCAGTGCCACCCAAGAGATGACCTCTGTGTTGCAAAAGATATCCAGCACAAGCAGGGTCAGACAGATGGCTAACATCCAGTGTAGGAACACCCCCGGCTCTACGCCTAGCACGGTGGCGGCAATATAGGGCACAGTTTCCATGGCTTACTTCTGTTTGAGGTCTATAACAGCCGGTACGCTGTTGGGCAGGTAAACAGTGGAAGCCGGATTGGTGGTAATCGTGGCGTATCCCTCCAGCGCCTGGCGGTTCATAAGAATTTTGGCGGCGGCTTCTGCCCCCACAACCTCCGCTAGCTTTGCCAGATAAGCACCTTCTGCCTCGGCTGTGATACGCAGTGCCTCGCTGTTGCCCTCTGCTCGCAGTATGGCGGCCTGTCGCTCGGCCTCTGCTATCCGCACTTTGGCTGTGCTTTCGCCCTCTGCTTGTAGAACCGTGGAGCGGCTGATACGCTCTGCCTCCATCTGGCGCAGCATTGCCTCGCGGGTTTCGGTGTCGGTGGTCAGTTCTTTTATTTCGATGGATGTGATGGCTACACCCCAGCGGGCGGCAGTGGCCGCTACTGTGACCGTGACCAGCTCCGACATTTCGGTGCGTGCAGAAAGAATCTCGTCCAGATTTCTGCTGCCGATAAGAGAGCGCATTTCATTGAGCACAAGCTCTATCAGCGATTGGTGCAGACGCTCCACCTCGTACACGGCCTTTATGGGGTCGGTGATGCGCCAACGCACTACACAGTTCATCTGCATGGTGGCATTGTCCTTTGTGATACAGGAGCGGGGTTGTGTGTCGAGCAGCTGCTCAGTAAGCTCGATGTAATAGCCATCCTTATTCGTGAGCGTTCCCCATGCCGGGGAGACGTCTTTGAGCGACTGCAGAAGAGGAATCCGGAACTGAAGGCCGCTTTTTCTTACCGATGTCGGCTTGCCGAACATCTCCACGATAGCACAATGCCCTTGCTTTACTGTAAAAATGAACATGCTCCCATCATACATCCCGGTGGGTAGATTACAAGAAAATGATTTGTCATTTACTGTTTATCACCACGCCTATTTGATAGAGCAAATGAAAAGAAGATTCTTTGCGCCCGTCGCAGTAGGAGACTTGCAGCCGCGGCATCGCGTTGGGCGTACAAAAAGAGCGGCTGCGAATTTCGCAGCCGCTCGGAGAATCGTTAAATCGTAAGTTCTCTTACTCCCACTCGATGGATGCCGGGGGCTTGGTGCTGATGTCGAAGAGAACGCGGTTGATGCCCTTGACCTCGTTGAGAATGCGGTTGGAGGCCTCGCGGAGCAGGTCGTAGGGGAGCTGTACCCAATCGGCGGTCATGGCGTCCTCGGACACAATGGCACGCAGGTTGGTGGCAAACTCGTAGGAGCGTTCATCTCCCTTAACACCCACGGTTTTAACGGGGATGAGGCCTGCGTATGCCTGCCAGCACTTGTCGTACCAATCCCACTTGCGCAAGGTGCCGATGAAGATGGCATCGCACTCGCGGATGATGTC
>JAZNTO010000089.1:0-6979 GCA_045591805.1 Akkermansia sp.
GAAAGTGCCCGTGCCCTGCTGGCTGCAGGGGCAAATGCCTACCTGCCGGACGCGTCTTGCGACACGCCGCTGCTTCTGGCTCTGCGGAATCGGCTCAAAAACGTCGTGAAGCTCATCCACGCCTACAGCCCCATACCCAACGGCTCGGGAGAAAAACACCTCATCCCTTGGCTGGAAATCTCCTACTATCGCCAAAACTTCCACGGCATGGCCCAATATACGGATGCAGAAATACACGCATACTACATAGCCCCACCGCCGCCACCGCTACCCGGCACAACCCGGCGCCGCAACTACCCACTGCCATACAATACCGCTTGGGCGCAAAGCGCCTCCCTACACACCACGGACAAGCACGGCCACACTGCCCTGCACCACGCAGCAGCCATGGGGCTGTACGAGGTAGCCGCCATCCTCATAGACCGCGGGGCGGTGGTGGATGCCCCCGCGCACTCCGGCGCAACGCCGCTCATGCTCGCAGCCCGCTGCGGCCGCTGGCAGGTAGGCCACCTGCTACTGGCACACGGAGCCGACCCCACCCGCCGGGATACCCACCGCCGCTCCGCCATAGACTACGCCCACCGCGCCGGCAACAAAAAGCTCTTCGCAAGTTGGCTGTTGGATTTGTGAAGCAATACTCCCACCGAGGGCACGACCATGCCCGAGATTTCACCGCCGTGCGCGCAAGCGCACAAGATTTCACTGAGGGCGCACGCCCGAAATTTCACCGAGCGATAGCGAGATTTCACCTCACCGGTCGCAGGCGGGGGAACAAAAAACGCCCGCAAACTTCCTAAAGTGCTTGCCACAGTGTGATGAACATGCTAGAGTAGAGGGGCGGCGCAAGCGCGCACTCACACCACCATGATACACGCACTCGTCATCGGACTCACACTGGCACTGGTACTGGGTATACTGGCACACAAGCTGAAGCTTTCCCCGCTGGTGGGGTATTTGGTAGCGGGCATGCTGGCTGCGCAGCCGTGGTGGGGCGAGCCGGTGGATGGCCATATCGTGGAGGATTTCTCGCACTTGGGTGTCGTGCTGCTCTTGTTCGGTGTAGGCTTGCAGTTTCACATCAAAGATTTGCTGGCAGTGCAGCGCGTGGCCGTGCCGGGGGCGCTGGTGTGCATGGCGGCCAGCACGGGCATGGGAGCGCTGGTGTTCCAGCACTTCGGCGGTGGTGCCGGGTGGGTGAACAGCCTCATGTTCGGTCTCTGTATCTGCGTGAGCAGTACCGTGGTGCTCACCCGCGTGCTGGGGGATAACCGCCTGCTGCAGACCCCCACGGGACACACCGCCCTAGGCTGGCTCGTGGTAGAGGATATCTTCACCATCCTCATGCTGGTACTGCTGCCTGTCATGATAAGCGGCAAGGAGCTGGGGCCGGCCATAGGGAGTGCGGCTATCAAGCTCACCCTGTTGGTGCTGTGCGTGGCTTTCGTAGGGCGCAAGATTATGAAAAAAGTGCTCACCTATGTGTCGCGCAGCGCGTCGGGCGAGCTCTTCACACTCTCCGTGCTGGTGTTTGCGCTGGGCTTTGCGGTGCTGGCGGCGGAAGGGTTCGACGCCAGCATGGAGTTCGGAGCCTTCCTCTCCGGCATGGTAGTGGGCCAAAGCCGCTTTGCCAGCCGCGCCGCGAGCGACGCCTTGCCCATGCGCGATGCCTTCGCCGTGCTCTTCTTCGTGTCCGTAGGCATGGGATTCGACTTCATGGGCATGCTGGAGCACTGGCAGCTGGCGCTGGCTACCTGCGGAGTGGCCTTTCTGGTGAAACCCATCGTGGCCTACATCGTCATCCGCGTGCTGGGCAAGCCCCTGCGCATGGCGCTCAAAACCGCCGCCTCCCTCTCCCAGATTGGTGAGTTCTCCTTCATCCTCGCCACCCTCATCGCCACGCAGTACCACATGCTGCCGGACTACGCCGCCAACGTCATCACCGGCGTAGCCATCATCACCATCACCCTCAACGCCGCGCTCTACCGCTTCGTGCCCCGCATCGCAGACCGGCTGGAGAAACGCGGCGTAGGCGCCCGCAAAACCGTGGTGGGCAACGTACCTGCCCCCTCAGACGAGCGCCACCGCATCATCGTGGTGGGCTATGGCCCCTGCGGCGAGATTATGAGCAACATCCTACGCAAGTACGACTTAGAGGTCGTGGTGCTGGAGATGAACATCGATACCGTGAACCGCCTTGCCAAAGCCGGCATACCCGTGCTGCACGGAGACGCCCGCCTGCGCAGCATCCTGCAAATGGCCGGCGCCGAAAAGGCAAAGGCCATCATCGTGACCACCGCCGCCGCCCCCGCGCACGATATCGCAGAAAGCGCCCGCGGCATCAACCCCGGCATCGCCGTGATGGCCTATACCACCTACATACGCAACGCTCGCCTCCTACGTAGCCAAGGCGCGGAAACCGTCTTCTCCGGCGAGGAAGAAGTGGCGCTCTCCATGGCCTCCCACACCCTCCGCTCCCTTGGTGCGACAGAGGAACAAGTCTCCCGCGAGCGCGAAGAAACCCAGCGCCGACTCGCAGGCGAACACCCCCTTGCCAATCCATAAACATCCCGGATTCCCCTCCCTCCTCACTGAGCAGCTTCAGCTGCTCAATTTCACCGCCGTGCGCGTAGCGCACAAGATTTCACTGAGGGCGATAGCCCGAAATTTCTCCGAGCGCTAGCGAGATTTCACTTCACCGGCCGTAGGCTGGTGAAACAGAAAGAAGCATTCGCCCTTGCGGGGCTCAGTTAAATTTTCCCCCCGGCTTTTGTGTCATGCAAGCGCTCTATGCTTGACCTCCGCCGCTGCATAACCTACTCTCTCCATAGAGATACCATGAAACCGCACAAAACAGTTGCAGCACTTCTCCTGTCGGCCATCCAGACCACAGCAGCCTTCGCCACAGACGAAAACGTGGAAGGCGTCTTCCACCACACGGATAAAACTGTGAATATCTACGAAGCTCAGGATTTGGCAGAAGCCGCGAGCGACAAGTACAACTTCACAGTCTACCTACACAACAGCATTCATGTCACGGAAGCGGTGCCGCATTACGATGGCCTCCTCAACGATGCACCTTGCTGGGACAGCTCTCTCTTCAACGGGAGCAACTACGTATTCAAACCCGGTGGCAGTGCGGACATAGACTTGACATTCGCCCCCACAACTACCGGCACAAAGGCGGGCAAAGTGGTGCGCAACGGCCGCGCAGAGTTTCACAACCTGCGCAACCTCAGCTTCAGCGGTATCACCAACCTATACTCCGACACAGGAGGCACATACGACCCCTTTCAGCCATACACTTCGGCAGACTCCGAACAGGTGGAGGCTTCTGACATTATATCCGCCTATGGCTACGGCGGTTTGTTCAAAAGCGACATCGACCACGAAGGCGGAGTCGGCATTTACGACTGTTACGGCAGCATCTGCTTCGCCGATATCACCTACGACGCCAGCCGCATGGGCGACATGGATTGCAGCATCCAACTCACCGGAGGCGTCATCTATGCAGACGATTCCTGCACCACGGAGATAAAGAACAACGGCATCAATACCGACAATACCGCCGACGGGCTCTGCTTCTCCAACGTATACATCGCGCTGGACCGCAGTGAGTACGCTACCTCCTCCTCATGCAACTTCTCTGCATATGGCGGTGCCATCCGCACGCCCAACCTCTGCATAGACGCCAACTATGGGGCGGTGAGTTTCAGCAAGGTAGGCATACGGCAAATCGCCGTGGACCACGACAAAGGCTACGGCTACGGTGGTGCCCTCTACCTGAATGGCTCCGCCAACAGCATCTCCGGGAACACCGGGTCAATTCTCTTCGACACCTGCACCATAAGCGTAGCAAACGAGGCGCAGGGCGGCGCCATCTGCCTGGTGCAGGATTCCACGCTCAATATCTGCGACAACAAGCAAGAAGTCACCTTCTCCTCCTGCCAAGCCGCCGTCCAAACGCAAGACGGTTGGTTGGATACCGCCGCCACCGCACAAGGCGGCGCCATCTATCTGGGCAGCAACGACACGTTGAACATACAGAACAACGGCGATGTCAACTTCTCGCTCAACTCAGCTGCCGCCACCGCCACGCAGGTGGCCTCCGCCGCCACCGCACAGGGCGGTGCCATCTACCTGGCCGACAACGCCACGCTGAATATACAGAACAACGGCAATGTGTACATCTCGCTCAACTCAGCTGCTGCCACCGCCACGCAAGCGGATTCCTCCGCCACCGCGCAGGGCGGCGCCATCTACGGCAGCAGTGGCTCCCACATCCGTATCTGCGACAACAAAAACGTCATCTTTGCCGAGAACTCGGCTCCCGTCGGCAGCGCTATTTACACGCAGGGAGACGTCACCATCTGCAACAATGCCGGGGTTACCTTTTCGGAAAACAGCGGAGACTACGCCGTCTACATGGGGAACAGCGACTCCCGGCTCACCCTCTCCGGCGACATCAGCTTTCAGGACGCCCTGTACACCGCCGGCAGCGTGGATTTCAACGCACCCTACAATGAAGCCGCGCAAACCGGGGAAATCGAGTTCTACGGCACCGCGGCACACATAGCGGGTAGCGCCACCCTGCACCACGGCACACTGGCACTCCGTGGGGGCAGCACATTCTCCGCCAAGCTCAACCTGGCTTCACCCGCCACCCTGGCCGCAGAGGGTGCAGGAAACAGCATTTCGCACTTCGACCTGGGCGAAAACAGCACGCTGGCTCTTACTCTTGGCAGTATCAACACCGCAGAGGCTGTCCTGCAAACAACCGGCTTCTCTAGCAACGGCACCTATACACTGAATATCACCTTCCAAGGGCGACCGAAAAACGGCGAGGACTACATCCTGCTGGAGCTCATGGAATTGCCCTACGCGGACAACGCATGGAACGAAGATACGGTGCGCATCACAGGGGATGTCTCCTTCTCCGACCTCGTATGGACGAACGACTACACCCGCCTGGTCTACCGCGCCATTCCCGAGCCGGGCTCCACAACGCTTGCCCTCGTGGCTCTGTCCGCACTCGCCGCACGCCGCCGGAGAAAATGAAACGCCCACCGGAACCCGACACACCTTCCCGCCTCTGGGAGCAAGGCTGCTATGCCCTGCTCGCCGGCATCGGCCTCGTGCTGCTTGCCGCTTGGAAGCACGACATTTTCGAGCTCATGAGCGGACTTATGATGGGGCTCTTCTTCCTCTGGCAAGTCGTGCGTGGCCTCGTCATCAAGCGCTACTTCTGGCACATTGCGGAGGAAAAAGTCAGCTTCTGGTGCCTCCTCACCGCCTTCC
This sequence comes from Akkermansia sp., assembly GCA_045591805.1. Classification (GTDB taxonomy): domain Bacteria; phylum Verrucomicrobiota; class Verrucomicrobiia; order Verrucomicrobiales; family Akkermansiaceae; genus Akkermansia. Next base: position 5,296 of record JAZNTO010000089.1, read on the forward strand.
TCCTCGCCCTGCTTTTCTACCATCTCTGCCTCCCACCTCACTGAGCAGCTTCAGCTGCTCAATTTCACCGCCGTGCGCGCAAGCGCACAAGATTTCTCTGAGGGCACTAGCCCGAAATTTCACCGAGCGTCAGCGAGATTTCACTTCACCGGCCGCAGGCAGGTGAAAAAGAAAAAGTTTTTTTTGAGGTTTCACACATTGGTGAAGCGATTGAACGGAACCAGCGAGGTGACAAAGTTCCACACAGCGGCATCTGAAGTGTGGAAGATGTGAGCCCCGTATTTGTGAACATTGATACCGTGCTGCTGCTCGCAGTAGATATTGCCGCCAAGCTGCGGGCGCTTGTCGAGCACCAGACAACTCTTGCCCGCCTTATGCGCCATGTGGGCAAAGGTAGCACCAAAAAGGCCGGAGCCTACTATGAGATAATCGTATTTCATGGTTACACGCCCCGAAGAGCTAACCCGCCTCCATACTACCGAATGCGCCGTGCAGAGTCAAGTACAAAAGGAGAAAAAAACGGTATTCTTATCTCACCTGCCTGCGGCCGGAGAAGTGAAATCTCGGGCACGGCTGCGCCCTAGGGGGAGGGGAGTATCTGAGCCCCTTGGGGGCGAAATTTCACCGAGTTTTACGCAGCAAAACGAGATTTCACCGCAGAGCCCCGCAAGGGCGAATGCTTCTTTCTGTTCACCAGCCTACGGCCGGTGAAGTGAAATCTCGCTAGCGCTCGGTGAAATTTCGGGCTGTAGCCCTCAGTGAAATCTTGTGCGCTATGCGCACGGCGGTGAAATCTCGGGCACGGCTGTGCCCTCGGAGGTGGGGGTGGGGAGGTATGGATTCACACCATTTGGAGCAGTTCTTCGGGGGAGAGGTGGAGGAGGAGCTTTTCCAGGCCGCCGGAGAGGAGGTTGTCTGCCATGGCGCTTTTGCGGGTGAGCATGGTGTGGATATTTTCCTCTATGGTGCCGCGGCAGATGAGGGGGTGGATGAGTACGGGGGAGGTCTGGCCGATGCGGTAGGCGCGATCGCTGGCCTGATTTTCTACGGCGGGGTTCCACCAGCGGTCGAAGTGGATGACATGGCGGGCGCGGGTAAGGGTGAGCCCGGTGCCGGCGGCTTTGAGGGAGAGCACAAAGAAACGCGGGCCGCCCGGTGCCTGAAAGGCGGCCACAAGGCGCTGACGCACGGCTATGGCGGTGCCGCCGTGCAGGGTGAGGCCGGGGGCGCCGAAGATGCCGGCCAAAAAGTCGTGCAGCGGCTCCACCATGCTGCGGTACTGGGTGAATACGAGGCAGCAATCCCCCGCGGCGGAGATGCTGCGGGCGAGGTGCCCCAGGCGCTCGAATTTGCCGGCAGCGGCGGGGTCGAACCAGGTCTCGCCACGGTACTGGGCGGGGTGATTGCAGATTTGCTTGAGGCGCCCGAGTATGGGCAGCACAAGGGTGAGGCGGGTCTGCGGATCCGGCTCTGCCACGACGGCGCGCAGGGTCTCCACTTCGCGCGCGTAAAGGCGGGTCTGCTCCGGGGTGAGCAGGCACCAGGCGGGCACCTCTGTCTTGGGCGGCAGCTCGGGCAGCAGGGCGGGGTCGCTCTTGAGACGGCGCAGCATGAAGGGGCGCACCAAACGGCGCAGCGGGGTATAGTCGCTGCCCATGTCGCGCACCATGGCATTGAACTCTTT
>JAZNTO010000090.1:0-9036 GCA_045591805.1 Akkermansia sp.
GGGAAGTTATTGCTCCGCGCAGCGGAGCAATATCGCTGCGGCGTAAGCCGCAATCTCGCAGAAAGCGCGAGCTTTCTATCTCGCTCCGCCCGCTAGGGCGGAATCTCGCTATATGTGAAAACGAGATTGCCCGCTCCGCGCGCAGTGAGATTTTTGGCGTTCCGCCAAAAGCGAGATTGGCCGCCTAGCGGCAGCCAGCAAGCTCAGTGGGGAAGTTATTGCTCCGCTCCCGCTCGGATTCCCAGTCGTCAATCGTAAATTGTCAATCGTCAATCCGGTTGCCTCACAAAAAAGCGCACCAGAGGTAGAGGGAGGAGATAGCGATGGAGAGGAGCATGAGGGGGAAAGCGACTTTCATGAATCCCCAGAATGTGACCACTAGGTTATGCTTGCGGGCGAGGGAAAGAGCCACCACATTGGCACTGGCGCCTATCACTGTGCCGTTGCCGCCGAGACAGGCTCCCAGCGAGAGAGCCCACCAGAGCGGCTCCAAATCTCCATAGCCCATGGCTCCCATGTCCTGAATAAGCGGAATCATAGTCGCGACAAAGGGGATGTTGTCCACAAAGGCGGACATGATAGCGCTGAGCCAGAGCACGGCAAGGGTGGTAATGGTGGGCTCACCACCGGTGAGGTTCATGGTCTGCTGAGCCAGCCATTTGATGACGCCGTTTACCTCCAGTCCGCCAACCAGCACAAAGAGGCCGATAAAGAAGAAAATGGTGGTCCACTCCACCTTGGAGAATACCAGCTCGAGCATCTTCTCACGGCGCGGCATCACCATGACCAGCAGCAGGGAGGCACCCACCACGGCTACGGTGCCGCTCTCCAGACTCCAGCCGGGTATCTGCCCGTGTAGGCAGAAGAGGGCAATCGTGACGACGAGGGTAAAGATACACTTGCGCAGCAAGGGTTTGCTGCGTATAAGCCCCTGAGTTTTAATTTTCATAATGCGCTGCCGAACCTTGGGGTCGCAGACGAGCTGATTGCGGAAAATCATAACAACCAACCCGATGGTAAGCACAAAAATCACCGCACAAGGGAGCGCGAGGTTGGAGATAAAGGCCATGAAATCCATACCCTGCACGGCGCTGGCTATCATGATATTGGGCGGATCGCCTATCATGGTTGCGGTGCCGCCTATGTTGGAGGAAAGAATCTGAGCCACCACAAAAGGCAGCGGCGAAATGCGTAAATCCTTGGCCAGTGTAAAAGTGATGGGAACAGTAAGCAAAACGGTGGTCACATTGTCCAGCAGGGCAGAGCATAAAGCCACTATCGTAGACAAGCTTACCAGCAGGGCCACGGGATTCCCGCGTGTTTTCTGCGCAGCACTCACGGCCAAGTAGCGGAAAAGCCCCGTCTTGCTAAGCACCAGCACCTGAATCATCATGCCTATGAGAAGAGCCAGCGTATTAAAATCGATATGGTGTATGGCCTCCTCTTGGGAAATGACACCCACTACCACCATAGCCATCGAGCCGCACAGGGCTATCACCGTGCGATGCACCTTTTCCGTGACGATAAGTGCATAGGTTATCAGGAATATGATGATGGCGGCGTATGTCGTAAAACTCAGTTCCATATACAAAAACACTTTTTCTCCCGCGCGCGGGTTGGGTATTCTACTCGTTTTTTTTCGAAAGGCAAGCAAAATCGTCCGGAAAGTGATTTTTTCCGACATTTTGTAAAGTAGGCTCAAAGATTATTTCGGAACACGCCATTTTTGACTTCACAAACGCACAGAAAACGTGTAGAATACAATCACGATATGGCTATTCAGATGCAACGAACACTCAGCAAGTGTGCCTCCATCCAGGGCACGTCGCTCCACACGGGTCTGCCCGTCAAGCTCACCATCAAGCCGGCAGAACCGAACACCGGCCTGAAGTTCCGACGCATAGACCTGCCGGACAAACCTTTCATCGATGCGTCCGCCGCCAAGGTGCAGACAGTAGAGCGTGCCACGACGCTGGCAGAGGGCTCTGTGAAGGTGCACACGGTGGAGCACATACTCTCCGCCCTCACGGGCATGGGGGTTGACAACGCCATCATCGAAATGGACAGCAACGAGCCTCCCATCGGGGATGGCTCCGCCTCTCCCTATGTGAAGCTCATCAAGCAGGCAGGCATCGAGGAGCAGGATGTCCCCTGCCATGTGTGGGAGATTCGCGAGCCTATGCAGGTGGAGAACAAGAACGGCAGCCGCATCATCATCATGCCCGACAAGAAGTTCCGTGTCTCTGTAACGGCCGTGGGGCCGGAGGGGCGCGTAACCCAGTTCTTCACCAGCGAGGTAAACCCGGAGACCTATGAGAAAGAGTTTTCCACGGCGCGCACCTTCTGCTTCTACGAAGATGTGCAGCCGCTGCTCGACAAGGGACTCATCCAAGGCGGAACGCTGGACAACGCCATCGTCATCAAAGGCGAGCAGTACATCTGCGCCGGCGGCCTGCGCTTCCACAACGAGTGCGCGCGCCACAAGGCCATGGATATGGTGGGAGACCTTATTCTGAATGGCCACCGCATTCTGGGCCATGTGATAGCCATCATGCCCGGCCATGGTATCAACACACAGATGGCCTCCGCCCTGCAAAAGAAGTTCGACAGTATGGAGGCCATGCGCCCCAAACCTTTCGTATTCCCCTCCGGCGACACAGTGCTGGATACCACCGAGGTGCTCAAGCTGCTGCCGCACCGTTACCCCTTCATGCTGGTGGATCGCATACTGGGATTCGAGGGCGACACCAAGTGCGTGGGTCAGAAGAATGTGACCATGAACGAGCAGTTCTTCCAGGGGCACTTCCCCGGCAAGCCGGTGATGCCCGGCGTGCTGCAGCTGGAGGCCATGGCACAAGTGGGCAGCATCCTGATGCTGCGCCTGCCGGAGAACCAAGGCAAGATAGGCTACTTCATGAGCTGCGACAAGGTGAAATGGCGCAAGCCGGTAGTGCCGGGGGATGTTATCATCATCGAAGCCGAGCTTACCAAAATGCGCGGCTCAATAGGCGTATGCAACGCCCGCTGCCTGGTGAATAGCGAAATAACCTGCGAGGCCGAGCTCAAATTCATGGTAGCAGATGCCTGATTCTGCAAAAAATTGCAGAAAAAATCTCACAAATCAAGAATCGGTGCTTGACAAGCGCCGATTTTTGAGTATTATAGCTGACCCCGACCGCGCGCAGCGGCCACAGCAGACTTCAGTAAAACGTCAAACGTAACCATACATCATCATGAGCAAGAGAACATACCAGCCTTCTAAGCGCTGCCGCAAGCGCCAGTTCGGTTTCCGCGCACGCATGGCTTCCAAGAATGGTCGTGCTATCCTCGCCCGCCGTCGTGCCAAGGGCCGCAAGCGCCTTCTGCCCAAGGGTGTGGAAATCCACTACAAGCGCCACACTGTGCAGCACGGTGTTTAATTCACAATGAGTTGCCGAGCAGATTCCCTGTGAGGCAGCTCAGGAGCAACACGCAACGTCCTGTTGTAAGATGCAGCTCAGGCGGAGTAACACCATGAAGCGGGCTTCAGAGTTCGCCATGGTACGCAAAGCCGGGCAGTCTGAAGCAGGGCGTTTCCTTATTCTCAGCACAGCGCCGTTGCCGGATACCCGGCTGCACTCGCGTTTCGGTATCATAACCACCAAGAGAATAGGACACGCCGTGGTGCGCAACCTGCTGCGCCGCCGGGTGCGCGAGCTGCTCCGCACGCACGGAGAGCCGCTTGCGGTCGGTCTCTACGTGGTCATCGTCGTACGCAATCGTGCTGCCATGGCAGACTACGCAGCTCTGGAAAAAGACCTGCTGAAACTCTTGGCTCGCCACCGGAAAAAGCTCGAACAACCCTCATGCTCAAACACCTTATCATAATCCCGGTACGCTTCTACAAGCGTTTCCTGAGCCGTCCGTTGCACATATTGGCCGGCCCCATGGCCGGATGTCGCTACACTCCTACTTGCTCCACCTATTTCATACAGGCAGTGGAAACACACGGGGTTCTGAAAGGCAGCCTGCTGGGAATATGGCGAATTTTGCGGTGCAACCCTTGGGGCGGACATGGTCACGACCCGGTGCCTCCCCGCAAGACAAAATAACCCTTTTATATACTAAACCCTATCACTCTATCATTTATGGATAAAACATCACTCATCGTTGTAAGCTCCTGCATCGCACTGTTGGGAGTAAACTGGTGGTACTCCGGCACCCAGACTCCTGCCGCCCCACAACCGGCACAGGTAGCTCCCGCCGTGCCGACCGACACACCGCAGCCGGCAGCCGCCCCGGCCACCACGGAACCTGCTACGCCCGCCTATGTAACCCCTGCAACCCCTGTGCCGCAGGTTATCGCCACCCTCACCTCGCGCGACAGCTCCGGCAAGCCTGTAGCAAAATACCAAATTCAGGATATAGGCGGCAGCGTGAAATGCGTGGATATGCTCGGCCAGGCTATCAACAGCACCAAGGAGGAGCTGCGCGGCGATGTAAGCCTCAACGGCAACGTGCCCCAAGGCATCGGCACCCTGATGTTCCGCCTTGGCAACGACAACGCCCCGGCCTTCGACCAGACAAAGTACGAAATCATCCCTCAGGAAACAAACGATAAGCAGGTGGCTCTCTTTGCCCGCATGGGTGATTTGCTGGTACGCAAGACTTACGCCCTTGTCCCCTTGCAGCAAAAAGACCGCATGGTGGAAGGCAATGCCTATGTGCTGAACCTTACCGTGGACGTGCAGAACGTAGGCAGCATACCCCTGAGCGCCTCCAACTGGGGTATCTATGCCGGTGGAACAAGCCAGATAAACCACTCCGAAGGCAGCATTTACACCTACTACATCATGCTGGAAAACGGTGATTTCTGCAAGGAAAACCGTGGATCCTTCGACCCCTTCTTCGGCTCTGCCATGCCCCGCATCTACGCGGCAGACAACAAGCGGCTGGAGTGGGTCGGCACCATGAACCAGTATTACGCCACAGTGGTGATGCCGGATGCAAACAGCGGCAACAATGCCTGGTATGCAGCCCCCACCCGTTACAAGCTGCCTGTTACAAACGAAGAGGTGGACGGCGTGGAAATGGGCGCCGGAATACCGGACTTTACCCTCTCCCCCAAGACGGACAATATGCAGGGCGGCGTACGCTCGCTGTCCTACAAGATTTTCACCGGTCCCAAGCTGAATCTCATGCTGGAGGACATGACACACGACATCCCCAAGATTGAGCAAATCATGGACTACGGCTGGCTCTACCTCATCAGCTACCCCATGAACTGGCTCATCAACGTGTTCCACAACTGGTTCGGCAACTGGGGCTGGGCTATCGTGGCCATGACTTTCGTGGTGCGTCTTATCATCTGGCCGATGTACCGCAAGAGCTACATGAGCATGAAGCGCATGAGCCTCCTGCAACCCATGATGAAGGAGCTGAAGGAAAAATACCCCAACGACCAGCAGAAAGTCTCCATGGAGATGATGAATTTGTACCGCCAGTACGGCATCTCTCCCTTCGGCGGCTGCCTGCCCATGTTCCTGCAGATTCCCATCTTCTTCGCTTTCTTCTACGTGCTGCAAACAGCTGCCGAGCTGCGAGGAGCGCCCTTCCTGGGCTGGGTGACTGACCTCTCGCAGATGGACACCGTCTATACCCTGCCCTTCACCATCCTGGGCTGGGAGCCGGCTATCAACGTGTTGCCGTTCATCATGGCCGCCTCCATGATAGCCATGATGAAGATGACCCCACAGGCCGGTGACCCCACGCAGCAGAAAATCATGAAGTTCATGCCGGTCATGTTCTTCCTCTTCTGCTACACCTACCCCAGCGCACTGGCTCTGTATTGGACCACCACCAACATCATCTCCATCATCCAAACGCTCATTATCCGCCGCTTGCCGCAGCCCACCCTCGAAAAGGTAGACCCCAAAAAGCGCAAGCAGCCCAAGAAAGGCAGCTTCCTGGATCGCATGCAGCGCATGATGGAAGAGCAGCAAAAAGCTCTGGAAGAGCAAAAGCGCCAAGCCAATATGCGCAACGTTACCAAGAAGTAACGCCATAACACACGGCTTCCCCCACGGCGCGCCCCGACTCGGGCGCGCCATTTTTTTCGCGGAGCGGGCAGAGAAATTCCCCGTTGCTGCAATACTTCCCGCCAAATGGGGCTTGCCATGCGGGACCAAGTGGTGTATAATGCGCGCCATGAGTGCTGATATTCAGGTATACACCGGGGGTCCCTGCGCCTGCAACGGGTATCTGGTGAGTTGCAGCGGTGGCTATGTGGCCATCGATGCTCCGCTGGGCTTTGCTGCTTGGGTAGCCGACAGACTACCCCAAGGCGCGCAGCTCACGGATCTGCTTATCACGCACCAGCATTTCGACCATGTGCAGGGAGTCGCAGAGCTGGCAGCCCGCTTCGGCTGCCGCGTACATGCCTGCATGTCCTACAACCGGGAGCTTACTCTGGAAGAGCTGGCAGCTCGCAGCTGGGGTGGCGGCTTGGATGTGGAGCCATATCGCGTGGACAACGCATTCGGCCCGGCAGACAAAGTGCTCACCTGTGCCGGGGAAGAGTGGAAAGCATACCATATTCCGGGGCACTCGCCGGATGGAGTAGCCTACGAATTGAGTGGTAGCGAGCAGATATTCTGCGGGGATATCCTCTTTGCCGGAGCGGTGGGGCGCACGGATTTCCCCGGCGGCAGCATGGCCGCGCTTATACGCGGCATACGGGATAAGCTCATGACCCGCCCACACACCTGCGAGGTGCTCTGTGGGCACGGCCCCGGCACGACCATAGGCGAAGAAATGCTCAATAACCCTTACCTGTAAGGGTTGAACGACAATTTTAATAAGCAACACAGATACACAAGAAGATGACATTCGAAGAACTGGGGCTTTCGGCCCCCATTCTGGAAGCCGTGAAAGATTGCGGCTATGAGGCACCCACCCCCATTCAGGAGCAGGCCATCCCCATCGTACTGGAGGGGAAGGACGTCATAGGTGCCTCCCAGACCGGCACCGGCAAATCTGCCGCCTTTGCCCTGCCTCTGCTCACAAAAATAGAAGCAAACGGCCTGCCGCAGGTACTGGTGCTGGAGCCCACCCGCGAGCTGGCGGACCAGCTGGCAGAATCTTTCCGCACCTACGCGAAGCACACCAATGTAAAAGTGGCACTGCTCTACGGCGGTATCGGCTACGGCAAGCAGACAGAGGAGCTGAAAGCCGGAGCTGAAGTCGTGGTAGCCACGCCCGGCCGCCTGGTGGACCATTTCTACCGCGGCAACATGAAGTTCAAGTCCGTCAAGCACCTCGTGCTGGACGAGGTAGACCGCATGACGGACATGGGATTCCTGCCCATCGTCCGCAAAATTGTGAACCTCTGCCCATGGGAAGGGCGCCAGACCCTCTTCTTCTCCGCTACAATGCCGCAGATTCTGCAGGGATTTGCCAAGTGGTGCCTCACCGACCCGGTGGAGATAGCTATAGCCCGCCGCGAGGTAGCGGAAACAATATCCCACGCCTTTTACCCCGTGGGTTTAGACCAGCGCGACGAGCTGCTGCTCGCCTTGGTAAAGGCCACGGATTTCACCAACCTCATGGTGTTCACCCGCACGCGAAAAGAAGCCGACACTGTGGCAAACATGCTCTCCAACGCAGGCTGGGGCAAGGAGGTCACCGTCATGCACTCCGACATTCCACAGAAGGAACGCATGGCCGCCCTGCGCGGATTTAAGGAGGATAAGTACCGTATCCTCGTGGCCACGGATGTGGCCGCTCGCGGTATCGATGTCAGCGGTGTAACCCACGTCATCAACTACCGTGTGCCGGAAAATCCGGAGGACTACGTGCACCGCATCGGCCGCACAGGGCGCGCAGAAGCACAAGGCGATGCCTTCACCCTACTCACGGCGGATGAAGTAGACTTTGCCAAGAGTGTGGAGTGCTTCATCTCCCGCAAGATTGAGCGCCGCAAGCTGGAGGGGTTCCCCTACGCCTACACAGCTCTGCTGGACGAAGGAGCCAAGCCACTGCGCAAGCCCCGCCCGGCTCCCAAACGCCGCAGACGCTAAGCGAGCGGCAAATGCAGATTGGACGGAAGGCGATTTTCTCATATTCCCCTTCCGTCAAATCGCTTTTTAGGCTTGACAAAGCAGCCTGTTCGGGTATAGTGGTGGTGAGGTGTAATCACTAACCCTCACAAACAATATCATGGAACCGATTTACGAAGGCAAAGCCAAGAGGCTGTTCACAACAGATGACCCCAATGTTCTGCGCATGGAGTACAAGGACTCCGCTACAGCATTCAACGGTGTCAAGAAGGAAGACTTCGAGAACAAGGGCCGCTTCAATAAGGCCATTACCCTCATCATCTACCGCATGCTCGAAGCTAAGGGGGTAAAGACCCACTTGGTAGACGATGTGGACGATATTAACCTGCTGGTAAAGAAGGTATCCATCATCCCTCTGGAGGTCATCGTGCGCAATGTGGCCGCCGGCAGCTTCTCCAAGCGCATGGGTGTAGCGGAGGGCACGGCCTTCAAGAAGCCCATCGTCGAGTTCTCTTACAAGGACGACTCCTTGGGTGACCCCTTTATCAACGATGATTACGCCCGCGAAATGGGTGCAGCCACTGAGGAAGAGTGCGCCGAAATCAAGAAGATGGCTCTGCTGGTGAATGAAACACTGAGCGAGTTCTTCCTGAAGGCGAACCTGCGACTTATCGACTTCAAAATTGAGCTGGGACGCTTGGCCGAGGATCCTTCCTGCATTGTACTGGCGGACGAGATTTCGCCGGACACCTGCCGCCTGTGGGATGTGACCACCGGCAAGAAGATGGACAAAGACCGCTTCCGCCAGGGGCTGGGTGAGTTCATGGAATCCTACGCCGAGGTGCTGGAGCGCCTGAGCAAGTAAACGACAACCTTAGCCGGCCACCGTGCAAGAGAGTGCGGTGGCCCTTTTCAACTTTATGGCAACATTGACGTTTGAAGTACTCAGCCGCTTCCAGTCGGCTACGGACGCCAACAAACTGCTCTACACGCCGATTGA
>JAZNTO010000091.1:0-65701 GCA_045591805.1 Akkermansia sp.
GTGTGCTTTTTGTGTTCTAACGAGGATAATGCGAGGAAATCAACCGGCGAAGGAGGCCGAGAGGCGCTCAACCAGCTCACGGACAGACGGTGTGCTCTCCATTTTTTCTTCGATGGTTTTTGTGGCGTGAATGACGGTACCGTGGTCGCGACCACCGAAAGCTGCACCGATGTCCTGCAGTGAGCTCTGGGTGTGGCGGCGAGCCAGGAACATGGCCAGCTGTCGGGGGTGGGCAATATTAGCGGTACGGCGGCGGCCGTTGAGGTCGGCCACACGGATGTTGAACTCCTCGGCCACGCGGCGCTGGATGTCGGCAATGGTAACGTCGCCGGTGGTTTTCTCCTCCTTCAGCAGATCGTTGAGCTGTACGCGTGCATCCTGAATACTGGGGCTCTTCTGAGAGAATGAGGCGAATGTGGCCAGACGAACCAGCGCGCCCTCCAGACGGCGAACGGAGCGGGTGATGTTCTTGGCAAGGTAATTGATAACCTCATCGCTGATGAGCGTGCTCTTCCACATGCGGCGCTTCTTGCGCAGAATGGCGATGCGGGTCTCGAGGTCGGGCACGTTAAGAGCAACGGTAAGTCCCTGCTCGAAACGGGACGTCAGGCGGTCGTCAAGCTTGGTGATGTCACTGGCGGGGCAGTCAGCAGAAAGGATAATCTGCTTGCCGCTGGCGAAAAGGGCATTGAAGGTGTGGAAGAACTCCTCCTGGGTTTTGCCTTTCTGGGAGAGGAATTGCACATCGTCAATAATGAGCACATCGGCCTTGCGATACTTGCGGCGGAAGTTGCTCAGGGAGTCGCCCTGGCGGGAGATGGCGTCGATGTAGGTATTGGTGAAATCCTCGCTGGTGACGTAGAGCACCTGAGTGTTGCTGTCTTTCTCCTGAATGGCGTTGCCGATAGCCTGCAGAAGGTGAGTCTTGCCCAGACCTGAAGCACCGTGTACGAAGAGAGGGTTGTACATGCGGCTGGGGGCGTTCACTACGGCCTTGGCTGCTGCTACGGCGAATTCACTGTTGGAGCCGACTACGAAGCTGTCGAACGTGTAGTCGGCATTCAAACCGCTGTTGATGACGCTGCGATTGCTGCGGCGCTTGGCGCGTTTGGTGCCGGCAGCCGGGGCTGCTGTAGCGATGCCGGGAGCAGGGGTATCCTCCTCTATGCTAAGCTCAAGCTCCGGGACTTCGGCTGTTTCTGTTGTGTTGGCTGCTACGTACTCCAATTCGCGTGCTGCATCAAGCACACGTGCGGCGGAGTTTCTGATGTCGTTTGAGTAGTAAGTCTCTACCCAGTCGATGAACATGTCGGCCGGGTATTCGAGCACAAGCTTGGTGCCCGTGTCGCTCTTCAGTGTAAGTTGAGAGATATAAGACTCGAACCCATACTCACCCACGTTGCCCTGACGGCGCATATCCTCTTTGATTGCGCTCCAGAGCTTGCTTTCCTTTTCCGTTTGGTTCATTGCTTGTATCCTCGTTAAATCTTTCCTTCGCTCACCCTCTCTTTCGGACCGGGGCGGCGTTGCGAGGGAGAATATGCCACGTGCATGGCCGTCCGAAAAGAAATTTTTCTCTTCGCGGTCATGTCGCTTACTCCTTAACTGTTGTTCCATCGGCGTTCCACGACTTTTTATTTTTTTTGCCATACCTTATTCAGATAGTTAAGGGAACTTGATATTTTTGCCCGATGGTGAAAAATGTCGGTAGGGTCTTGTGGAACATTGTTAGGATGTTATGTAAAATACAGAAAGTAAAGCAACCGAACTAATTTTATGTAAATTTGATATAGGTGGGCGTGTTAGATGGCGCTATGCTTATAATGTTGAAAATAAACGATTAGAAAAACAGGCGGGTAGAAGCCGGAAAGTCGGGCTGATTGTGCCTTTTCAGACGCTTTGGGTAGCTGGGATATTCCTGTCGCAGATTATCAGGCGCGGAAGTGTTGCCATCCGGGGGCGATGGCGCTTGTGGCACATGTAGTCAGGGTGCCGATGGGGAAAATGCTGTGGCGAATATCTGCCGGCAGATTATCGAAGTCGCAGGGAGAAAAGGTCAGTAGGAGTTCGTAATCCTCGCCGTCGCTTATGCCCTGTTGTGGGGTGCAGCCGGGGTTAAGAGGTAATTTCTCGGGGTGTATCTCGAACCCGCAGCGGGAGGCGGCAGCGAGTCTGGGTAGGTCGCTCCCCAGGCCGTCCGATAAATCCATCATTGCTGACGGACGGGGACCGTGCTCCATTAGTAGGCGAGCTAATTCCAGCCTTGGATCGAAATCAAGGTGGTGCCCGCTCGAGAATGAGCCGCCCAGCGGGCCGCTCACGCAAATGATATCCCCGGGGCGCCCTCCGGAGCGCAGAATGGCTTTGTTGTGCTCTACGCGGCCTGTCAGGGCAACATTGATGACTATGCCATCGTATGGCAGGGCTGAAGTTTCACCGCCGGCTACAGAAAGGCCACAGCGTGTCGCCAGTGCGTTTATGCCACGGTAGATGCCTTCTGCCTGTTCAACGGCGCGGGAAGGGTGCATCAGGAGCGTTATAAGGGCATATTCGGGCAGTCCTCCCATGGCTGCTATGTCGGACACAGCTCTAGCGAGTGCTTTGTGGCCGATACGTTCCGGGGCGGTATCGGGGGTGAAATGAATGTTTTCAATCACTACATCCGTCTTGAGCAGGGTGTCCCACTCGTTGTCGCGCGGCACTACGGCACAGTCATCACCCGGCCCCGTGAGCATGGGGGCCTGCGTTGTCAGCTGCTGCAGCAATCGCTCCAGAACAGCGTTTTCGCCGAGCCGGGAGAGAGGGATGGACATGAGTAAGGCTTATTTTGCAAACACAAATACAGCGACTGTGGAAATCGTGTTGAATAACATGTGCAGAAGGATGGGATAGCGCAGGGTTTGAGTTTTCTCGTATAGCCAGCACTGTACGCACCCGAAGATGAAGAGGACAGGAGTCTGCGCGAGTGATACATGTACCGCTGCGAAGAAAAGTGCGGAACTGAGCGCTGCGGCTATTATTCCCACGCGCTGACGAAGAATGTTGTAAATAAAGCCGCGAAAAGCGAACTCTTCCATTACAGGCGCAATGATGATGCTGCTGAAACAGAGGGCTGCCAGAACTCCCGGGCTCTCCAGGTGTATCATGTCGTCTATAAGTTGCTGGCGCTCGGGGGAGCCGGTGAGCTCGCAGAGCCAATCCAGAACTCCGGTTGCCGTAAATGCAATATTACACAGGTAAATGAAGGCAAGAGCTCCGGCAACTGCTCCCAGATGGCGGAGTATTTTGTCGTCATAAGGAATGGGGAGCGCGATGTAGCGCAGGGCCATAGGCATGTATATCATGCCGGTGATAGCGGCCGTAATCCATGTGTTTTCTGCCGTATAGAGTTCGACTGAGTGATCTGCGAAAATGTTTGTAAGGGTGAGATAGGTGAAAAAAACGATAAAAAGCTGTGTGTAGAGTTCCTCCAGCGGATGTGGAAATGAAGAGCCGAAAAAACGAGCTATGCGTGGTAGTTTGGGGGTGGATAATGCGTGCTTGATGACCCCGGTAAGCCACAGAATGATGCAGAGCAGCATGGAGCCGAGCAATAAACTGATGTTGATGCTCTGGTAGAGAGGGAGGGTGGAGAGTTTTTCAATCATGCTGTCGGTCTGCTTAAAAGAGAACCGCGACAGACAAGGTAATCGTTAGTGTTGATGGTTGCCCTTGTCTGTCGCTATCTCTTATTGGGTGAATTAGTAATTATGCAGTTGTAACCTTGTGCGCCTTGTGAATAAGGTCTGCCTGTTTCTTGACGCGAACCTGAAGGTCGGCAAGAGCATTCATATAATATATATAGGCATCATAAGGCGACGGGTACGGAGTGAAGCCGTTGCTCTTCTCCATGTAGTGGAAGTGGTCTGCACTTTGCAGCTTGCGCCACACGTGAATCATGTCGCGATCCTCGCTGGCCTTGACCGGTTCTTCGAGAGCGTAGATTTTCTTGAGCGCTTCACGCTGCATGACGTTGCCGTTCCAGTGTGTGGTCGTGCCGAACGTGGAGCAACTCACCGGATTGGGGACGTCAAGGGTACCCGTGGAGTCAAAGGTACGTACGCACTCAGTCGGAGTCATGAAATGATTGTCGGCAAAAAGTGCTGCCATAATCATGCTGCGCCAGAACTCAAAGACGCCGGTGGTATCGGGCTGACGTTCACCAAGCGTTTCGTAGTCCATGGAGAGGTTGACAACCTGCCCCTGCTGCTGGCCCAACCAATCAGCGAAGGTGTAGGGCGAGAGCGGGTACTCGCTCCAGCTGGGATCGACTCGACGATTAGCCAGGTCATTGGAAAGGTGGCGGTTGCGCACAAGTGTTTTGGTCTTTGCAATCAGCGGGGCGCACTGCAGCTCATTGGGGTGCAGGTTTGCCATCATGCGGCTGCTGCCGTCTGCCACGATGCCCTCGAAGCCCATATCGTAGGCCTGTGCGGCAATGGCGTTGGAGTACAGCATGCCGGTATTCCAGAGCACGGTGGGGCGCTGTCCGAAAAGCTCCTCAATGAGGTCGCAGTGCTCCTCTACCTGCTCGGCAAACTCACCGGTGGAGTAGAGGGATGCCAGAGAGGCATAGTAGGGCATAGCGAGGAACTCAACGCAGCCTGTCTCGGCTAACTCCTGAAAGGAGGTAATGAGGTCGGGGCGGTGGTACTTTGCCTGCTCCAGAATAACGCCTGAAATGGCCAGAGAGAACTTGAACTTGCCGTCAGAGAGCTCAATGAGCTGTTTCATGAGCCTGTTGGCCGGCAGGTAGCAACGCTCTGCCACCTCGCTGAGAACGCGACCGTTTAAGTGGTCGTCCTCGTAGAATGCATGCTCGCCGATTTTGAAGAAATCGTAGGGAATCAGTCGGTTCGGCTGGTGAGCGTGGAATGTCAGAGATATGTTCATATTCCTATTCGGGGTAGGGGGTTACCAACCAAGCACGTGGTGATAGACGCGCAGCATCTTGTCCGCTGCGGTTTCCCAGTTGGAGTTCTTAATGTCCTGAGCGCTTTGCTCAACAACCTTGTTGTAGAGCTCTTCGTCGGTGATGAGGTCTACGATGTGCTTAGCCATCATGTTCACGTCCCAGAAGTCGGCCTTCAGTGCGCCCTTCATCACTTCTGCCACACCGCTCTGCTTGGAGATAACGGCAGGAATGTTGAATTGAGCGGCCTCCAGAGCGGACAGACCAAAGGGTTCAGACACCGAAGGCATGCAGTATACATCTGTCATGCTCAGCAGCTCGTTTACCTTCTGCTTGTTCAGGAACCCGGTGAAGTGGAACTTATCACCCACGCCGTGGAATGCTCCGGTTTCTATCAGCTGACGCAGCTTTTCGCCGGTGCCGGCCATGACAAAACGTACATTGTCGGTCTGCTCGAGTACCTTTGCTGCAATTTGAAGGAAGAACTCAGGCCCTTTCTGTGCTGTCAGGCGTCCCAGGAACAGCACAAGTTTTTCGGGGAACTTCTTCTTGGTGTGAAAGACCTTCACCGGGTCGGCGCCATTGTGCACGGGGAAGATTTTGGCCGGGTCTATTCCGTAGTGCCCGGCTGCTACGGTACCGGTGTACTTCGATACGGGGATGACGGCGTCTGCCTGTTCCATGCCGTATTTCTCGATATCGTAAATCCAGCCACGTGCATCTGCGCCTGCGCGGTCGAACTGCGATGCGTGCAAGTGTACCACAAGCGGTTTACCGGTGGCCTTCTTCACTTCCACGCCGGCCAGATATGTCATCCAGTCGTGAGCATGTACCACATCAAAGTCGTACTGGCGGGCCATGACGGCGCAAATCTTCGAGAACTCGATGACCTTGCGTGCTAAATCACCGGCATATAAATCCTCTTTGCTTGTAAAGAGGTCCAAATCCGCCTTGTGAACTTTCGAGAAGAGCAGTTTACCCTCCTTGGTGAAAACGATATTGCCGGGTGTACCTTCCTCGCAGGAGTAGGGATCCAGATTAACCGGGGCTTTTCCGACTACAGAAAAACTCTCATACGTGTACCCTTCCTCAAGGGTCTCCATTTCCTGGTATTCCAGGTTGTTGATGCCAATCAGCCCGAAGCCGTCATACGTGGCACCGGCCTTCGCCTTGGGTACGATAACTGACAGGTCCACCTTCTGCGACAGTGCTCTGGAGATGCCCATGCAGGCGACACCCAGACCGCCGTTGATGAGCGGCGGGAACTCCCAGCCTAATTTCAGTACTTTTATCCTTCTCATTCTTACTTCCTCCTTCTTTCGTTGGTTGCCTGTTGTGTCCGCTGATTCTGACCCAGCGTCTGCCCTATTAAACACTATTGTCCAGCTTTTGTAAAGCCAAAAGTGTGCCTGTCAGTGCAAAATCCTGCAATAACACTATGTTTTAGAACCGAAAAGATAATTCAATGTCGAAAAATCCCGTCTCGGCTGCACCTGTTTGTCGCTTTAGCGGAGATGGCGCATCAGTTTTCCTGATTAGCTCGGCGGATGTCCTGAAGCGCTTCGATGAAGTCATCAAGAATTTCTGCCGGAACCATGATACGGTCGCGGTTGGAACTTACTTTTTCGGTGATGCGCACCACGCGGCCTCGGGAATTGCTCTTGAGGTCGATGAAGAATGTTTTGCGGTCTGCAATGATTTTTTCTGTACAAATGATATCGTCGTCCACTGTTGTAAATGGGGTGCGCTGTTGTACGCACCTTGAGTCTATAATATATCATGTCATCTGAATGAGTCAATCAATAAAGTGTAGCTACTGTTATTTTTAACGAAAAAATGTGAAGAAAAGCCCATTCCCGGGGTAGAGGATGAGATTAGGCTTGATTTTTGCGTCTGAAAAAGGCATACTGAGTGAGTCAACGGGTATGATTCGCATATATTCACAGTCTCAGCAGGGGATAACCCGGACCGTCGGTCTGGATGATTTGCAGGAGAGTTGCTGCGAAGGGGGGATTTTCTGGATTGACCTGCTCACGCCCACAGCCGAGGAACTGAAGTATGCGGAGAAGCTTTGCTCGATTGAGATGCCCACGAAGGATGAAATGCGGGAAATTGAGGCTACCTCGCGTCTGTATTGTGAGGATGGCGGGCGATTTATGACGACCACGGTTCTGTCGCGAGTTGAAACCGATGAACCAATCATTGCCGAAATTACCTTCATTCTGAAAGAGACTGTACTTATTACCATCCGCCATACGGATTCCTACTCGTTCCGCATGTTCTCGCAGCAACTGCTGCGCCGTCAGGATACCAACCGCGATTTAGTGTTTATCGGTCTGCTGGAATCACTGGTAGACCGTCAGGCTGACGTGCTGGAGCGCTTCGGTGCGGATTTGGATGCCCTTTCCAAGAAGGTGTTCCTTTCCCCCCGCCGTCGCAGGGAAAAGGAGGAGTCGCCCGATACGGATGACCTGCGCGATGCTCTGGAGGAACTGGGGCGAGTGGGTGATCTCATTACCCGCCAGCGAGATGCCCTTGTGAACCTGCTGCGCATGATTACCTTTGCCGGTAACGAGGATTCCTGCCTGAGTTCGCACGATAGCCTGTATGTGCCGCTCCGTCCGGTCTCCCGAGACGTGAACTCGCTTTCCGAGTACGCCTCCTTCCTTTCCAATAAGATTAACTTCATGCTTGATGCCGTGCTGGGCCTTATTAATATTGAACAGAACGACATTGTGAAGGTGTTCACCATCATGAGTGTTGTATTCCTGCCGCCCACGCTGATTGCAAGTGTGTTCGGCATGAATTTCAAGCACATGCCGCTATTGGATTCCCCCTGGGGATTCTGGCTTTCCATTGTCATGATGGTACTTGCCGGTGCCATCCCGCTTATTATTTTCAAACTCAAACGCTACATCTGAACCCATGATCAGTACACGAAAGGTCATTAAACCCGAGCAGGAAATCCAGAAGGCAGACATTCTCATCGAGGCTCTGCCTTACATGCAGTCCTATCGCGACAAGACCATCCTCATTAAGTTCGGCGGCTCCGCTATGGATGACCCGGAATTGGTGAAATCCCTCATGCGCGACATCGTTGTGCTTGAGGCTATGGGTCTGAACCCTGTCGTGGTGCATGGTGGCGGCAAGGCTATTTCGAAGGCGATGAAGGACGCCGGGCTGGAAGCTCGCTTTGTGAATGGTCTGCGTGTGACAACGCCCGAGGCTATCGACATCGTGGAGCGTACGCTTTCCGGCACCATCAATCCCGGATTGGTGGAAATGATGCGCTCGGCCGGTGGCAAGGCTGTGGGGATTCCCGGCACTACCGTGTTTGTGGGCGAAAAGCTCATGGAGAAAGACGCCGAGGGGAACCCGGTAGATATCGGTATGGTTGGTCGAGTGATTGGCAGCCAGCTCCGTCGTGTGGAGGAGGCGCTTTCCCTGCAGCTTACCCCTGTGATTTCACCGCTTGCCCGTGAGCTGGGCACTAACCAGTCACTGAATGTGAATGCTGATTTGGCCGCAGCGGCTCTGGCTTGCGAGCTTAAGCCTGTTAAGCTGATTTATATTTCTGATGTCCCCGGTCTTATGCTCGACCCGAACGACCCCACAACCATCGTGAAGAGTATTAACCGTAAGGAGGCCTTCCAGCTTATCGACGAGGGCGTGATTTCCGGTGGCATGATTCCCAAGGTGAAGAGCGCGGTGGATGCTCTGAATGCCGGTGTGCGTAAGGTGCACTTCGTGGATGGTCGTTTGCCGCACACCCTGTTGCTTGAAATCTTCACTCCCGAGGGTATCGGCACTGAGATTGTGCGCGAGCAGCGCTGATTTGTAATCAAATAGCTTCATTATACTCGAAATATGCTACGTCCCCGCGTTATTGCTGTTCATTCCGGTATGGTCTCAGACGTAAATGTGGCCATGCGAGAGACGCTGACCTCGAACTGTCGGTCTGCGGGCATGCAGGTGGTGACTTATGACCCACGCTCAGAGATATTGCCCGATGTACTGATTTGTCTGGGGGGCGATGGTACGATGCTGGCTGTGGCGGTGGATGCTGCGAGGAAAGGTATCGTTCTCGGCGGTATTAATACCGGGCACCTGGGCTTTCTTACCACATGCAGTCGCAATAATATTCCCGGATTGGTGGCTTCGCTGAAGGATGGTTCTTTCACCGTTGAGAATCGAGCACTGCTACAGGTGGCACATCGTGTTTCCGGGCGGGTGAAAAATACCAGTTATGCCCTCAATGAGCTTTCGCTCATGCGCGCGCAGACCGGTCGTATGATTGATGTGGATGTTGAGTTGAATGGCCGTATGCTCAATCAGTATCATGCCGATGGCATTTTGGTGGCAACCCCGACCGGTTCCACCGCCTATTCGCTTTCGGCCGGTGGTCCGTTGCTCTGGCCCTCGGCCGGGGTTGTCAGCCTGACCCCCGTGTGCCCGCACAGTCTGACAAGTCGACCGATTGTACTGCCCGATACACTCGAAATCAAGCTGCGTCCCTGTGCTCGTCGCGGCAGGCTCGAGGAATCTATCATCTACTCCATAGACGGTCAGTCCACGCACCCGATTAATGTGAATGAAACATTGATCGTAAAGCGTGCCGACATGCAACTCAAATTGCTGACTCTGCCGAACTCTGATTACGCATCTCGCTTGAGGGCTAAGATGGGCTGGTGATATATTGATATGGGAAAGTGTTCCATTGGGTTTTCGTCTCGTTGCAGCGGGCGCATGCGCCGCAGCGATTTCTGGAATCGAATCCTGGCTCTTAATGTTCTATTCGGTATAGTTGACCGAGTATTAGTTGTCTGCTATAGCTCTGAAATGGAGGCTGCCGTTAAGGCTGTCGAAGCAAAGTACGGATGGTCGGAGCAGGGGCTTCCTCCCGATGTGAGCGATGCTCAGTCTCTGGACTTTATTCTGGAAACGTTGAGTGCATCCTATGGCTATTTGTTGCCGTTGGTCGGCTGGTTGTTGCTCTCAGCTCTTCTGTATGGCTGGATAACCGGCCCTTGGTATGTTCGCCGTCTGCATGATGTCGGAATGACCGGCAAGTGGTTTATCTTGTGGGCGCTGGCACAGATTCTCTACCTGGGGCTGTTAATGCTTGCCCCCATTGTACCGTATTCATTTGAGTTGGGGTGTATCGGCGTCATTCTGGTTCAAATCTTCCTGTTGTGCTGTGGGTTGATTGACTCGCAGTATGCTGCCAATCGCTATGGAGAATCGCCGAAATACGGGCGATTCAAGAAAGCTCCGGTTCTGCCCCCGCTACCTCAGTAATCAATTCATTCGCCGGAAAGGCGCCGTTCGGGTTCTGTAAGCCAGATTCTGTCCACCCTTGCGGGCTGTGTGGTCATTTTTCTTACGGGCGAACCCGTACCCTGCGTTTATAGCAGGGTGCAACTATTACCCGGGGATACAGCGGGCAGGCGACCCTTCCCCTGTTTGTCTTGCATCGCGTGGGGTTTTCCGTGCCTCCGTCGTTACCTTCGGAGCGGTGGGCTCTTACCCCACCTTTTCACCCTTACCCTTGCGGGCGGTTTGTTTTCTGTGGCACTTTCCGTCCACCCGGCCTTTGCTCCGGGTGTCTCCCCCTTTCGGAGGACGCGCTGCCTTGAGATGTCCGGACTTTCCTCTATGCAGGGAAGCTGCACAGCGACCACCCGAACCCGAACGGCGCAGCTAATCTACAACGCAAATGCTCATTTTGCAAGCGTAAAATGCGTTCCTGCTTGCAAAATGCGCCAAATAAGAGTATAGTAGGTGCAGACATGAAGCGAAAAAAGGTAGTTATACTTGGTTCGACAGGCAGTATCGGCACCAGTGCATTGAAAGTGGCGCGAGATATTCCCGAGCGTATGGAGGTGGTAGGGCTGGCAGCCCACAGCAGTGTGGATGCCTTGGTGGCTCAGGCTCTGGAGTTTGGTGTGCGCGATGTGTGCATCTACGATTCTTCGAAGGCGGCAGAGCTGCAACGCCGCTTGCCGGCCGGTACGCGGGTGCTTACCGGGTTGGAAGGGCTGTGCGAGCTGGCTACGCTGGAGGGCGCAGATATGGTGCTGGTGTCCATCATAGGTACGGCCGGGCTCAAGCCAACATTGCAGGCTATCGAGGCGGGCAAGGATTTAGCCATTGCTTCCAAGGAAATTCTGGTGATGGCCGGCGAGGTTGTGATGAACCGCGCCGCTGCAAAAGGCATCAATGTGCTGCCGGTGGATAGCGAGCACAACGCCATATTCCAGTGCCTGCAGGGGCATAGAGGCGGGGCTGAGCAGGTGAGCCGCCTCATCCTTACTGCCAGCGGCGGGCCATTCCGCACTACGCCGCGCGAGAAATTGGCGGAGGTTACGCTGGAGCAAGCGCTCAACCATCCCACCTGGAAAATGGGGCGCAAGATTACGATCGACTCTGCTACGCTTTTCAACAAAGGCTTGGAGATGATAGAGGCTCGTTGGCTTTTTGGTATACCGATGGAGCGGGTGGATGTTATCGTGCACCCGCAGAGCATTGTGCACTCGCTGGTGGAGTATCAGGACGGCTCAATTTTGGCGCAGCTGAGCAGCAGTGATATGTGTTTCCCCATTCAATATGCCGTTACCTGGCCGGATCGCACGGTGAACAGCCTGAAGAAGCTTGACTTGGCACAGATAGCTGCACTCCGGTTCGAGGCTCCCCGTTGGGAGGATTTCCCCGCACTCAATCTAGCCCGACAATCCGGGCTGGTGGGTGGTACCATGCCTGCCATGTTCAACGCTGCCAACGAAGAGGCCGTGCAAGCATTCGTGGACGGCAAGTTGGGCTTTACCGGTATTTGGGAGACCGTGGAGCAAGTGCTCTCCAATGCCCGCCCGCGAGACTACAAGGGACAGCTGGATATGATTCTCGAAGACGATACCTGGGCCCGAGAGGAGGCGCGGCGCGTGATAAATAGATGATTGGGGGCATTTTTTGAAGCTGCTTAATGCTATAAGCATTGAGTCGTTCTTTAGTGTCTCTGATTTTCGGCACGAGGGAGATTGTTTTACCTCTACCCACAAAACAATCAGCACAGTTGGCACAGAAATAGCTTGCGAAACAGGCGGAAGCGTGCTTATAATGTGCGGCATGAAGCATCTTTTATTTTTGTCTCTGGCCTGTGGAAGCGCGCTGTGCGCTGTGTCTGCTCCTGCAATTGCAGCTCCTGCTTCTGCGGAGCAGAGCGTAGAAGCTCGTTTGAGTGCCGAGTTGCAGAGTCTGGTAAAGAATAACAGTGAGGATTTTTATGGAGCCGCTGCATTGGTGTATGATGCCACGAAAGATGTGACGGCTTTTCCCCCGCTCATGAAGAAACTGGCGGAGGCCGGCAACCCGGCGGCTTTGCTGTGGTTGGCTCGCTACCATGCCATGCAGTCCGGCGGAGGGGCTCAGGCCTTGGCGCTTTTGGAAAAGGCTGCGGCTTCAAAATATCTGCCTGCCATGGTGGAGTTCGCTGCCAAATGTACCTTGCCCAACAGTCCTGCGGCACAGGCTGCCAAGGGGCGGAAGGTGCTCATGGAAGCTTGCCGGCTGGGTAGTGCCAAGGGGCGTGCCCTCTATTTGGTGGTATCCGGGCGTTTTCAGAACGGCAGCATCAATCAACCGGAAATTGTATCGGAGCTCAAAAAGAACAACTTTTATTTGGAGGAAATGATAGCTGCCTTCCAAGTGGAGCCAACATCCGCACTGGTGTGGCTGGAGCGTGCCGCTGAGCATGGAAGCCCCGTGGCTCCTTTCCTCATCTGGAGCAATAATCCGATGGGAGAGAAAGCGCCTACTTATATGCAGATGGCGCTGGAGCGTCACCTCCCGGCGGCGCTCGGTCATGTGGGGTACCGGGATGTGCTGAGTGAGACGCTGCAGGAAGACGGCGGCGACGCGACAAAGGCGGCCGCGGCTCTGCGCATGCTGGCGATTTCTGCCATGCTCAATACGCCGGATTCCATCCAGATGCTGGCCTATTTCTACGCCAACGGGCAGGGGGGAGCCGTGCCGAAGGAGCGTATTGCGGAGCTTTTCCGCCTGTCTCACCTTTGCGGACACCCGGACGGCACTGCCGGCCTGGGGTACTGCATGGTACTGGGAGCCGGGTGCAAGCAAAACGTGCAAGGTGGCATGGAGCTTATGCAGCAGGCTGCGGCCAATGGAGCCAAATGGGTGCACCAGGCTTTTGCCAGTATGTATTTCAACGGAGATGGCGTGGAGCCCGACATGCGCAAAGCCATAGATGCCTTTGCGGAGGACCATCTGAACCGCGTGCAAAGCGGAGCCGGTGCACGGCATTCCTACGCGATGATGGCCGTTATAACCGCTCTTGGCAATGCTTCCGCCAAGCCGGATCCGCGAGCAGCCAAGGTTTATCTTAACATGGCGCTTGAGCAGGGGGATGCAGATGCCGAAAATCTCTATAATTTGTTCCTGAATGATGGTAAGTGGCGTTTCTTGGAAGAGCTGCTACGCTAA
Source organism: Akkermansia sp. (assembly GCA_045591805.1). Lineage (GTDB taxonomy): Bacteria > Verrucomicrobiota > Verrucomicrobiia > Verrucomicrobiales > Akkermansiaceae > Akkermansia. The sequence goes on from JAZNTO010000091.1 coordinate 13,448, forward strand.
AAAACAGGAAAAATCGCTACTTTTTCGACTTTTAGCTGGAAAGGCGGCGCGGAACATGGTAGAGTAAACAAGATAACATGAGTGACACATACATTTTTGATAATATGAATCAGTACATCGAGGCCGGGATGAGCATCTTCAGCCCCTCGATGTATCTGGGGGTGGGCTTGCAACCCTATTGGATGCGTGCTGCGGCTTATGAGCCCATGGCAGAGGACGCTCCGGCACTGAGCGAGGAGGACACAGTGGCTCTGGTGAACAGTTGCACCACCGAGGAGCAGCGCGCTGCGCTGGAGGCCAATGGTGCGGTGGATTTCATCGCCGAAGCGCCCTCTTGCAAATACCATGCCTACATCTACAAGCAGGAGGTAGGTTATCTTATCATCACGATGCAGCTTCATGTCGGCTGCTTCCTGCGGCAGGGTATCGATGCCAAGTGCTCGGATATTCACTTGCCGGCATCCTGCCCGCCCAGTTGGCGCCGTTTCGGCAACCTGCAGCCTATGTGGGAAGGGGCACCTGTACTGACTCGCGAAGATGCCAAGGCATTAGTGGACAGCTTCTTGGGCGAGCGTGAGTGGGAGCGCCTCAAGGAGAAGGGAGATGTGGATTTTGCTCACCACGATGTGAACGGTCGTTACCGTGCTTCTGTAGTGGATCAGCGCTTGGGCTACACCATGTGCTTCCGTATCATCAACAGCAAGATTCTTACCATGCAGGACATCAACCTGCCGGAGGAGTATGTGGTGCCGCTTACACGTTTCACCAACGGCTTGATTCTGGTAACAGGTTCCGTGGGCTCCGGTAAATCTACCACGCTTGCTTCCATCATCGATTTCATCAATAAAGATCGGCACGACCATATCATCACGCTCGAAGACCCCATCGAGGCTATTTTCGAGCCCATCGGCTGCCAGGTAAACCAGCGCGAAGTGCACAAGCACACCGAATCTTTCGGGCGCGCACTGCGCGGAGCCTTGCGTCAGGATCCGGATGTTATCATGGTAGGTGAAATGCGCAATCTGGAGACAATTTCTCTGGCTCTCACAGCCGCAGAGACGGGGCACTTGGTACTTGGAACCCTGCACACCGGCTCTGCTGCTCGTACAATCGACCGCGTGCTGGATGCTTTCCCGGTAGATGAGCGAGAGCATATCCGAATCATGGTATCCGAGTCCCTGCGCGGTGTGCTTTCCCAGCAGCTTGTGCCAAAGAAGGATGGTACCGGACGTGTGATGGCTCTGGAGATGCTAGTGAATACTGCCGCTATTGCGAACTGCATTCGCGAAGGTAAGACTTTCATGATACCCGGCCTTATCCAGACCGGCAAGGCACAGGGTATGCGCCTCATGGATGACTCGCTGCAGGAACTCTACCTCAAGGGGATTATCTCCGGCGAGGAGTGTTCCACCCGAGCCACAGATAAGGCTATGATGGATAAGTTCCTCAAGGAACACCCCGAGCCTGCCGCTCCCACCGCCGAACAGTAAATCGCCAGCCCTTTTAAGTTGATATGAAAAATCGAATCGATACATACTTTACCGCCCTTGTGGAGAACGGAGGTTCCGACTTGCACCTTTCGGAGGGGCAGCCTCCCAAGATGCGAGTGCACGGCGATATCGTGGCCATAGAGGAGACGGTGCTCACCCGCGCAGATATGGTGGAGCTCATGGAGCCCATCTGCCCGCCCAAACTCTGGAAGGAATACACAGAGGGCGGCGACTGCGACTTTGCATATGAGATGGATGAGAAATCCCGTTTCCGTTGCAACTACATGAAACAACAACGTGGCTACTGCTGCGTGTTCCGTCTCATCCCCACCAAGATTCTCACTCTGGACCAGCTCAATGTGCCTGAGCAGATTAAGCGCTTTGGTGAGATGCGCTCCGGTTTGGTGCTGGTGACGGGCCCCACCGGCTCCGGTAAGTCCACCACACTGGCCGCACTCATCGACTACATCAACACGAACTTCTCCCGCCACATCATCACAGTGGAGGAACCCATCGAGTTCGTGCACCCCTCCAAAAAGAGTATTATCACTCAGCGCGAGGTGCCGGTGAATTGTCCCTCTTTCGCAGATGGGCTGCGAGCCTCTCTGCGAGAGGATGCGGATATTGTGCTAGTGGGTGAGATGCGCGATTTGGAAACCATTTCTCTTGCGCTTACGGCTGCGGAGACCGGCTTGCTGGTATTCGGAACCCTGCACACCAACAACGCCCGCAAGACAATCGACCGTATTATCGATGTGTTCCCCTCTGAGCAGCAGTCTCAGGCTCGCACGATGCTGGCCGGCTCGCTCCGTGGCGTGGTAGCTCAGCTGCTCATGAAGCGTTGCGACAAGCCCGGTCGAGTAGCGGTGAACGAGATTCTGTTTGCCACACCCGCCGTGGGTGCTATCATCCGCGAAGGAGCTACGCAGAAGCTGGCAGACGTCATAACCGGTGGTAAGCAGCTGGGTATGCAGTTCATGGACGATGCTATTTGGCAGAAGCTCCAGCAGGGGATGGTAACACCCGAGGAAGCCTACATGAAGGCTATCGACAAGGCGCGCTTCAAGAACTTCCTGCCGCCGGATAAGGCAAATCTGGCAAATGCCGGTGGCGCATAAGAATACGTAAACTTTGCCGCAGCGCAGCTCCGCCGTAGCTGCGCTGCACTTGCTTTTCCGTATGGGGCGTATAGCTATTTATGCCGGGAGCTTTGACCCGCCTACCAATGGTCATCTCTGGATGATGAATCGGGGGGCGGAGCTGTTCGATGAGCTGGTGGTAGTACTGGCAGTGAACCCTGAAAAAGACGGATTCCTAAGCATGGAGACACGCCGCGACCTGCTGCGGCAGCTGGTGGCTGAGCTGCCCGGACGCGTCCGTGTGGAGGTAGTACCACAGGGCTTTCTGGTGGATTTTGCTTCCCGCATAGGCGCTACCCACTTGTTGAGAGGTGTGCGCAATACCATCGATTTTGAATACGAAAAAGCCATGGCGCGCATGAATGCCCGTATGCAGCCGGAGATTCAAACGGTATTTCTGATGCCGCCGTCTGAGCTGGAGGAAATCAGCTCTTCTATGGTGCGCGGCTTTGTGGGCTTGCCGGGATGGGAGCGCTGGGTGCAGGCGTGCGTTCCACCATGCGTTTTCTGTGCTGTTTCGGAACATCGTGTTTGACATTTTACCATTGTTATGGCAATATAGGCGTGTTATGAAAAAGTTTTTCGTGTTGATTTTATTCTGTGCGCTTGTTCTGCCGGTACTTCCTGCAGCAGAGGATGCAGAAAGCACCCCGGCAGAAAAGATATCTGCTGCGGATATGCGGGCAGAGAAGAAGGCTGCGGCTGCGTGGCTTAAGGATTACTTGGACTGCAAGAAACGGGCTCTTGCTGCCCTGAAAAAAGTAAAGGATGAGAAAAGTGCCGCCAAGGCAGAAAAACTTATAGCGGATTTGTATGGCCTTAGCAAGAAAAGCAAAGGTACAGCGATGGGGGAACGTGGGGAGCGTACTCGCCCGGAATATGCGGGGCTGGATGAGCTGTTGACTCGCAACGAAAAGAAGATTGCTAAGTACAACGAGGCTATAGAAAAGGAAAAAGCCCGTATTGACGCCGCCGGATTTTTGACTCCCGAACTGGAGGAATGTATCGAAAAAGCATACGAATAAATATCTCATCTCAACACTTACACAAAACTGAAATCATGAAAACACTCGCATATCTGCTACTGTTAGGGCTCTTTGTCGGTGCTCCTATGGCTTCGGCGCAAGAGGATGTGGCCCCGGAAGAAACTGAGGAAACCACTCCGGCCGAGCCGGAGATGGACGTCAAGGCTCTCAAAAAGGCTGCGAATCGATATTGGTCTACCAAAATGAATCGCATGAAGAAGACTGTTACCCTATTGAAAAAGGTGAAGGACAAGAAATCTTCCAAGAAGATAGCCAAGAGCATTGAAAAACTTTGCAAAAAAGAGAACCCGAAGCCGGAAGATAGCGAATACATGCAGGCTGCGGAAAACCGTTTTGCTATTCATATTGACCGCTTCAATACGCAAATAGATGAAGAAATCGAGCGTATAGAAGAAATCGGCTCATCTGCAATGGGCGGCAACCCGGAGGTGGCTATGACAGATGAACTGAAGGCTGCCATTAACAAGGCCCGACAGTAACACTACTCCCATGATATATTGGGACAACAACGCAACAACGCCTCTTGCACCCGCTGTGCTGGAGGCGATGTTGCCTTATCTGAAAGAGCTTTTTTATAATCCCTCGGCGGCATACGCACCGGCAAAGTTTGTGCGGCAAGCGTTGGAGGAGGCTCGCGAGCAAGTGGCTGCTCTTTTGGGGGCGCATGCGGATGAAATCATCTTTACAGCCGGCGGCACAGAAGCTACGAATGCAGCGCTTGCGCCTTTTTCCCGCGTGTTGACGCTGGCTACCGAGCATCCGGCGACACTGCGAACGGTGCAGGGGGCGGCTGCACCGGTGCTGACCAATGGTGTGGCTGACCTGCCGGACTGGAAGTCTGCCGTTGTCGGTTGCGATGCTGTGAGCTTTGCTTGGGCGAATCACGAGACCGGCGTGCTGCAGCCTGTCCGTTCACTAGCCGGAGCTGCCGCAGCGGCCAGTGCTCGCGTGCATGTGGATGTGGTGCAGGCTGCCGGCAAGGTGCCGGTGCGGCTGCATGATTATCCTATAGACTTTGCTTCTGCTTCCGCGCACAAAATACACGGCCCAAAGGGAGTGGGTTGCCTGTATGTGCGGCGGGGGATAGAGTTTCGCCCCTTTTTGACCGGTGGTGCTCAGGAGGATTATCGACGTGCCGGCACAGAAAATGTACCGGGAATCGTAGGCTTCGGCAAAGCCGCAGAGCTGGCACTTGCCGCTGCGGAGCAGTATGCCGCTCTGGCGAGCTTGCGCACGCGTTTTGAGACGCATCTTCGTGATGCCGGTATCGATTTTGTGGTGAATGGCGCTTCCGCTCCCCGCCTGCCGCATGTGCTCAATATGCGCGTGCCGGGGTGTAGCGCACAATCGCTTTCTTTGCTGCTGGAACCCGCCGGGTTATTGTGCTCCACCGGGTCGGCCTGTACGAGCGCAGAGCCGGAGCCGAGCCATGTGCTGCGTGCCATGGGGTTGAGCGACCGCGAAGCCCGTGAGAGTCTGCGATTCTCGTTGAGCCGTTTTACCACGGCGGAAGAAGTGGATGAAGCTGCGAGCATTTTTGTGTCTGCTGTGTGTAAGATTCGCTCTGTCCAGTCGTCTGTTACCGGGCCTGTTATGGTGTATCGCTGATGTCCGCCCACTCCGGAGACCCTGTGCAGCTTTACTTGCGAAAGCAGGTAAACGGGGCTCCTTTTTTTCTTCCTTTAGTAGCGGTAGTGGGCTGTCTGCATGGTGGGAATGCTTGGGCTCTGAGCTTGGTTGCCTTTGTCTTGGCTTATTTATTGCACTGTCGCCGCATTCTTGTTGCTATATGTCTCTGTGTGGCAATAGCTTGGGCGCACAATGATTTGCTGCGCCATTCTGCACACGAATTAAACGAGACGCTGCGTTCCAATGGTTCTGTGGAATTGGAGGGGACGGTGGTGCGCCAACTGGCAAAAGGCTGCCTCCTGCATGACCCACAGAAACATGTGCGCGTCGTTGTACGGGGAAATATACCTTGGCGTGTCGGAGACCGTGTGCGCGTCGTTGCCGAGGAACAACCCGTGCACGCGCCTCTTGTGCCGGGCATGTTTGACCCGCAGGCTTGGATGTGCAGCCAGGGTCTTGCTGCGAATCTCCGTATGCTACGTGGCGAATATCTGGGACTTTCCACCTCATTCCATACCATCGTAGGATTTGCTGAGACCCTGCGGATGCGTCTTATAGACAATCTTATATCGCCCGAGACTCAGCAAGACCCCCGCAGGCAGGTTCTCTGCGCTCTTGTGCTGGGGGATAAGGAGCCGGCTGAGTCTGCTACGCTCAATATATTTAAGCGCGGCGGCTGTATGCACGCATTTGCTGTAAGCGGCTTGCATGTAGGCATTGTAGCCGGAATGGTGTATTTTCTGGCATTTCTCACGCGGCTTTCTCCCCGCGTACGCTCTGTTATTACCATTATCATTGTGGGCATTTATGTGCTTATAACCGGCCTGGCAGTCCCGGCGTTGCGCGCGTATCTCATGATATCTCTGGCTCTGCTTGGCCTTGAGCTCCGCCGCCGTGTCAGCATGCTGAATATTCTGAGTTTTGCAGCTCTTCTTATACTACTGGTAGAGCCATGGCAACTGCGGAATGCCGGGTTTGTTTTATCTTTCAGTGTATATGCCGGTATCAGTGTGGGTGTGTGGCTGTGCATGAAATGCGGCCCCTGGCTGGCACCGGATTCCTATATACCCCGTCGTTTGTACACAAAGTGGCAGAAGCGCTTATGTGCATTCGATGCTGCTTTGCGAGGTACGGTAATTGTTTCTCTTTCTGCCTGGCTGGTATCAGTTCCCGTGACCTTGTCTTTTTTCCACACTATAACCCCCTTGAGCTACATAACAAACATAGCCATTGCTCCTTTGTTGCCGGTGGTACTGGGCAGCGGGCTGCTGGCTGCATTTGGCAGCGGGATTCCGATATTGGGTGCCGCTTTTCACTGGGTTGCTTTGCAAAGTAGCGGGGTCCTGATATCTGTGACTCAGTTCTTTGCCTCCCTGCCTATGGCTTATCTGCCCTATGCTGAGTCCCCGCAGACATATGATTCCGTGGTATGCAATCTGGGCTATGGCGAATCTTTCACCGTATTGGGAAATCCCGGGGTGGTGGTAGGATGTGGCAGTGCTTCTACAAGCTATTTTCGCACGGAGCCTGTGCTGTTCTTTTCCGGCTATACTCCGGCTTTATTGCTGAAGAATAACAGCGAAACCGGTGATACTGTGTTGCAGCAGAGCTGGCCCCAAATGAGAGTTTGCAAGCCGGAAGGCGGCGAAATCAGAATGTCTACGTCGGCCGGGCGCTTCACCATTTATCCGCCCTTGCAGATGCTCTCTGACGGATTGCAGGCAGATTTCCGTGCTGTCGTGCATTGGGAATCACCTCAGGGGCGTGTACTTTATTTGGGCAGATGCGATGCATTGACATTCGAATCAATACCGGAGTCTGTTACATGCGGTGCAGATGTGGTGATAGTGGGCTACAACCGCTACTTGCCGGTAGACCTGTCTGTATTCGCAGAGAAATGCGCGAATGCCCGCTTCATTTTGTTGCCGGATGTGCCGGAACAAGTTGCGGAGTCCCTGCATCGTGCTGCAAGTTGTCGGCAGGTGTCAGACTCAGCGCCTATTTTGAGATTTACTCCTCACCCATAAGGCATTTTATGAGCAAACTTAGCGGCTCTCGCAGTTCCGCACTTCCGTAGCAAGGGGGATCTGTTGCGGTGAGCAAGAGCAGTACTTTGCCAATGCTTCGCTCGCTTAGGGTTTTGGTGTCAATTTCTGTAATCCTGAGAGCTGTGGCCGCTTCTTCTTCTTGTGTGGGTGGGGGAAGATTGGCCGTTTTGTTTGAAATGTCGAGGATACGCTGTACGATGTCGCTCACGGTCGGCGCAGCTGCGCGGGCAGAGCTTACATCCTGCACATTTTCCAGTGCGGCTGCAAGTTCATCGTATGCCACTATGCGCTCCAAAGCTGCCTCTAAGTAGATATTTTGTGCAGGCTGCGGAGGCGGAGTTGTTTCTGCACAGAGTGAGCCGAAAGCGAAAACGAGAAGGGGTAGAGATTTCATGTGTCGGTGGAATATAAGTGTATTTTGCGGTGTGAGAGGAAGCTGCCGTCTCGCATATCTACGCAGTATGGTGTGGCATGTTTGAACCAAGCACCGCAGTTCAGGATACGCCGCTTCCCGAAAATCCGATTGCCGAAGCAGTGAAAATGCCCGAGTATCACAGTCTCTGCTTCCGGAAAGTAACGGCGCGCAAACTTTTCTGCTCGACGCGTGCATGTGAGCCAGCTCCACACAATCCTGCACGGGCGTTGCGGTGGCCAGAAGCAGTGCAGAAAGCCGCGCAGGTACTTGTTGCGGATTCCTTCGCGGCGTAGTATCGGGGCTGTGAGTTGGCACATGCGGCGAGAGAGCTCCAAGCGCTCCGACAGCTTGGCATGCGGAAAACTCCGGATGAGTTCGCGGCATTTTTCTTTGTTCCGCAAGTATTCCCAGCTCCAAGGAGCTACTTCTTTGTAGAGCGCGTGGCCATGCATCGCCACAACACGCCCGCCCCAAAAGCGGACGAGCAGGGGCTCTGTGTCCGGGTCATGATTGCCGGAGATTTCCACCAGCTCCACCCCGCGCTTGCGGCATTCTGTTCGCAGTTCTTCGCGCAGCCTCATGCCTTCTGCCTGCCAGGCACAGCTTCGCGTCTCCGCCAAGTCGCCTACCACCACCAGCATGTCGACTCCGTCTCCTTGCATCTGAGCCGCAAGTTGTGCCGGTGGCGGTGCTTCGCAACGTTCATGACCATAGTGCAGGTCGGAGATGAAGCGAACCAGCGTCCCGGCCGGCGGGGTGATGTTCACTATGCCGGGCATTATTTGCAGGTGTGGCGTTGGCGTACGGCTTCATACAGACATACGCCGGTAGCTACAGATACATTGAGACAGGGGACACTGCCATACATGGGGATGCGGATGAGGAAGTCGCAATTCTCCTCCGTCAGTCGACGCATGCCGTCTCCTTCCGCCCCCATTACCAGCGCGATGCCGCCTTTCATATCCATGTCGTACAGGTCTCGGTCTCCGTGGTCGGATGTGCCCACAAACCAGATTCCTGCATCTTTCATGGCTTTCATGGTGCGAGCTAAGTTCGTGACTTGCACGAAAGGGACTTTCTCTGCTGCGCCTACAGATACCCGCAGCACCGTCTCCGTAATACCCACGGATTTGTCTTTGGGGGTTATGACTGCGGCCACCCCCGCGCCATCCGCTGTTCGCAGAATGGCGCCGAGATTGTGCGGATCCTGCACGCAGTCCAGCACCAGATAGAGTCCCTGCGGCTGTGCCTCCAGAATGTCCTGAAGCGCACCTTCATCTAAGGCTCGAACTACGGTTTTTGTGGGTGCTTTTTCGAAGCGCGGAGCTTTGCCTTCCGGGCGTGCTGTGTGCTTGTTGGCTCGTGCTGTGTGCTCGTTGAATTTCTTTGCCATGTGCGGGGAAGTGTTTCAGATTTTTTGCAGCTGTACCTTGCCGCAGTGTTGAAGAATATAGGGAACGCCTCCGTGCATACCGGGGTATTTGTCGTCCGTTATTACGGTGTTGTTGCGGAAGATGATATTGTCTGCGGAAATAGCGTAGAGAAGCGGCACTCGATGAGTCAGGAAGGTGTTTCCCTCTATCAGAATATTGCGGTGGTAGCGTGTTTGCTGTCTGTTCGGTTCTTTTACCTCCGGATATATGGAGATAATCCCTTCGGTAAACTGGTAGCGGGCAGTGAGGTTGTGGTCGAAGAGGTTGTTGATGATACGGACATCTTGGCAGCTTCCGCTTTCATACCAGCCCTGTGCATCTCCTGCCAGCAGTATGGCAGAGCCGTGGGAGGCTACAAACTTGCAGCCTTTCACCAGAACCGGTTTCGGAGTTGTGAAGAGCGAGCCGCGTGCGCGGTTATGCCGCACAGTGCAGCCTATGAAGTTCACCGCAGGGTACCAATCTGCATTCTCTATGGCATCCCCCTCGCCAATGTCTGCCGGCAGAGGGGCTTCCAATGTGATTCGCAGATGCGTTTCATCCCACTTCTCCACGGTGGCAACCTTGCCGATATCCGGGTGGTTTTCGAGCGTTTTACCCCGTATGAACTGTATTCTTTCTCCCGGCAGGAATACCTCGAAACCTACCGCTTGCGGGTGCATGTAGCGCGCTATGAGCTCTCGCTCGTTCACTACTTTTTCGATACTCAGGCATGTGGAGTGCACATTGATAGCATCATCCATCATCCCTTCGTATAGTGCATCTTGTACAGTGATGGTGCCGGCGCAGTTCGAGAAGTGCGTGGCATCTGCCGATACGGTGTAAACGCGTTCGGGCGCGCAGATACATCCGCCGCCCTGTATACAGATATCGCGGCTGCGTTGTGCTACCAACGCCATGCCTTGGCTGTCCCGGAATACGATGTTGTTCAGCTCAATCTCCTGAGCACGGTAGAGCACCATAGCCGGGTGCGGCCGCCCGTAGTGGCGGTGTACCAGTATGTCGCCGACGCTTAGACCGTGTCCGGATGCATCTGTATAAAACTGAACCTGATTCTCGCTTATTTGTTTACATGCAGGCCGCCAAGGAATGTCGCCTCCTTTTCCGGTGGGAACCATTTGACCGCTTGGGTGGAATGCCAGCACGGCAGAGGGAACCTTCGGTTTTCCGTCTCCTGTCAGGTAGTAGCATCCGTTTTTGACTTCCCAACAGAATTGCGGGGCGTATTCCAAGGTAGTTGTGCCGCCTTTTATCTCAACTATCTTCCCTTCGTTATAATAAGGATTATCAAGGCGTATAGTGATGTCTTTCAGCTTTACTTTTTTGCTGTCCATCACTAGAATCGGCTGCATTTTTCCGTGGAATACGAAGGTCGAGCCATGCCCCTCTATGGTGAGCTCACTCTGGCCGACAATCGGTATACCAACAGGCTGAATGTCCTGCTGGTCGTGGTTGGAGATGTAGTAGCTCATCTCCAATGCCCCGGCAGGGTAGAAGTGGTACTCCCCTTTCGGTATAGAGATGCAATTTTGCTTGCCGCCTTGGGCTGTTTGGCTGAGAAGCCGACGCAGACCCGGCCCCGCATCGCTTTTATCGGTAGGCAGAGCATCTGTGTGAATACCGACATCGCAGCCTGTTCCTGCTGTTTCGCCCTTCCATGTCAGCTCCTGCCAAGCATTATTGTCTGCACGGCTGCTAAGTAGGTACACATGCTTTGTGCGTGTCTTTACCTCGAAACTCTCCCCGGCTCGTCCTTCCCACAAAACTTCCGCTCCGTTGAGAATTCGGAAAGGCTCACCTTCGCCATCCGGTGCTTTACCGGTGAGCGTTTCGTGCTGTTCCTCGCGTGGTAGCACGAGCATGCGCGGTCCTGAACTCAGGTTCATATAGTTTTGGGGTTCGGGGGGAAGCTGAGCCGCCAATGCTGTATTTAGCATGAGCACGGGAAGCAGAATGTATACGAGGCTGCGCATGTTGCTTTATTGTACGGAGTTGACGAGATGCACCAGAGCCGCAGGGAGGTTTTCCGACCCATAAAATTCCGCAGCTGCTACGCGCTCGGCCTGCACCTGTATGCGTTCGTTGAGTCGATTGATGATAGGCAGATAGCGCTTCTCGTACTCACTTTGTGTTGCCTCATCCAGCGGAGGGAGTGCGGCAAAGCCTTGTCCCCACAGTTGGAGCTCGCGCGAGAGCTTCATGATGCCGGGCACTGCAGCCTCTGCGGAGTCTTTGTCGTGCACGCGAGCCAAGGTATCATGCAGCATGCCCAGCAGTACAACTCCGGCGCGTATTCTACTTTCTCCCGGGGAAAGTTCCGCCTCTGCCGGTTGGATAGATTGAGGCGCTGTAAGCAGGGTATCTTGCGCATACCCCGGAGCTGCTGCCGCGAGAAGGAGTGTGAAAAAAGTTTTCATCATTTGCTCAGAATCATACATAAAAGTCTGAAGTTGCGAGAGAATGCCGCAGAGTTATAACAGTTGTTTTTTTGTAATCGAAATATCTGTTCGTAAACCTTTCCCCAGTTGCGCCGCATGGTAGCCTCGTACTTATGTACTACCTCTGCGCTTATTTCCGGGGGCAGATCCTGTATCCCGGCTAGTTCTGTGCGGGCATCGCATACTTTAAGCAGGAGGTTTGCCAGCTCCGGAGCCGCCTGATCTGCACTTTGGCGGTCTGTTGCTTTTTCCAGTACAGGAGCCAGATCCGCCGCTAGCTGCGTGTAGTGGGAAAAGGCTCTGTCTATGTCCGGCGGAATGGCAGCTTGAGCAAGCGGCGGCAAGAGACTCAGGCAGGCGAGTGTGGCTTTGTGCATCATTGTTAAAAAATACAGGCCGGGCTGAGTTAAAGCCCGGCCTGATAGTCTGTCGGTTATTTACGGGCTGCGCCTTTATCCGTAGCTTGCGGTTGCGCAGGTGCAGCCGGTTTTTTCTCTTCTATCTCCAAGCTGCTGCTCTGTGTATCTCTTTCTTTCTCCTCCTCGATTCGCTCCAGCAGAGAGTCCAGCTGAGATTCGACCGTCTTAGTAGAGCGCTCAAGCTGGCCGATTTTGTTTTCAAGCTCTCTCTCAAGCATGGCGCGCTCGCGTATGCGGCGCTTTATTTCCTGCTCCAAATCCTGTCGCTGGGCGCGGAGGGGCGCCTTATACTCTTCCGGCAGGAGTTGGCGGTTTAGGCGCAGCAACTTGTTGTAGTTATCGTCTTCTTTAAGCGCTGCTCCGGCTCCGGTGAGGTCTCCGGAAATCATCATGGTGCGCACCTTATCCATATTTGCCCAGAAAGCCTCCAACATTGCCGGAACTGTGCCAATGTTTTCATCCCGCAGCCCGTTTTCATGGCGTCGCAGTGCGTCTTTCACCTTGCTGGTGGCCGCTTTGAGCATCACGAGATTACGTTTTTCCGGGTTGTACCATACTTTGGCAATCTGCTCGCCTTCCTGTTCGAAAATAGCTTCCAGTCTCCTGTAGGCCTGCTGGTCTTTCTCTCGCATGTCTGCCTGTTTGGCTGCATTGAGGCGGCTGCGTTTTTTCTCTTCGGCGTTCAGCAGGTTTGTCCAGCGCTTTTGCAGCGTCTGAAGGGTGGATATATACCACTTGTAGGCTTCCTTGTACTCCGGAATTCCCTGGTAGCGTTCGCGCAGTATCTCAAACTTGTCCAAGCCTCCCACTTTGCGGCTGTTTTTGTGTTCCTTGACATCAATCACCATAGCATCGTGCGCAGCTTTACCATCGCGCATGTACTTGTCGCGGTCATTGCTTTTGACGTGGGTAAAGGTATAATCCGCGCCTGATTCCTGATTGAACTTTGCCTGAAGCTCAGCTACCGCGATGGCCAGCTGGTCTATGCGACCGATGTTACTCTCGAACGAAGTTTTGCTGCGTTCTACAGCCGAAACGAGTGAGCTGGTCGGTTTGGTGATGGAGGCCAGTTCGCTGCAGACTTTTTCCATCTTTTTGCGCAATCTCAGGGAAACGTCTTTGGCTTTCGCTGCAACTTCCGGCTCAGGAGTTGGAGCAGCTTCGGGCTGCTTCGGCTCTTCCGGCTTTTTCTCTGCATCTGCTACCGGTTGTTCCGCCGGGGTAGCCGGTTCTTCTGTCTGCGTAGGTTGTGCATCTGCCGCAGGCTTCGGGGCCGGCTCCGCTGTGGCCGGAGCGGCCGAATCTTCTTCCTCTACTTCTTTCTTCAGCAGAATGCTGGAGGTCTTTACCGTCAACGTGACAGTTTTGCCACTTTGGTCTTTACCGGTGAACTTGGTCATACCTCCGGCTGTGTAGGAAATGCGGCAGGATGTGTACTTCTGAGCATTAGTCAGGGTTATGTCGTACAAATCGGCTGCCTGGAGCAGGGAGGCTCCGCAGGCAAGCATAGCGAGCAGAAATGTGGGACGTTTCATATGCTGAGATGATTAGGAAAGGTTTGACTCTGGCAACATGTTATCACAATAGTTGGCATAATGCAAACATCAAATGCGTAGCATGGCATAAATTATTGCTCGCCCTCGCTGATTTCCAGCAGACTCAAGGCGTGTGCTCGCGCAGCTTCTCCTCCTGTGCCCAGCATGCGCATGAGCTCGGCCACTCGCGCATCGCCTTCAACTTTGCCCAAGCGGGATACGGTGCGCTCGTTGCTCTGTGTTTTGGATATCAGATAATGGTGGTTTGCCAGGGCTGCTACCTGCGGGAAGTGGGTTATGGAAATCACTTGGTGGTCTGCTCCCAGCTCGCGCATTTTCTTGCCCACAGCGCGTGCTATTTCACCGCCCACGTTGGCATCTATCTCGTCGAACACCAGCAGCGGCGTGTCATCCCGGCTGGCCAGAGCACTCTTCAGCGCAAGCATTACGCGAGCCAGCTCGCCGCTGGACGCAATGAGCCGTAACGCCTTGAGCGGCTCTCCGGGGTTAGGCCCGAAAAGAAAATCCGTCTCTTCTGCGCCATGGGGGCCGGGGGCTTCCTGCGGAAGAAGAGCTACCTCGAAAAGCGATTGCCGGAACCCCAGTTGGCGTGCATGGTGTAGAAACTCCTTGGCCAATCGCGGCGCTGCCTTGCGGCGGGTATCGCTCAGCGAGGCGGCGGCTCGTTTCAACTCCGCCAGGCGTTCCCTCTCAGCTTCTGCGAGCTGTGCCAGCATTTCCTCGCGGTTGTCGATGGCGTTGAGCCGTTCCCGGCACTCCTCCAAGTGCGTTTGTATGGCCTCGAAATCCGCTCCGTACTTGCGCTTAAGCGTGTCGAGTGTGCAAATGCGCTCCTCCAGTCGTGCAAGTTCTGCCGGGTCGCCACAGAGCTTGTCTGTATAGTCTTGCAGATTGGCTGCCAAGTCCTCCAGCTCCTCTACTACACCGGCTAGCGGAGCCAGCCACGCAGCGCAGTCGGCATCAAGCCGCTCCAGCTCTCGCGCGCTACGCACCAGTTGGCGCAGGCGGTTCAGCACAGAGTCATCCCCGCCGTCTATCATGTGAGCCATGGGGCCGGCTGTATCGCGCAGCCGCCCGGCGTTGCGGGCACGTTGCCAGTTGGCTTCCAATTCAGCGGCTTCTTCGGCGCTGAAGTTGGCAGCCTCGATTTCCTGCACCTGGTGACGCAGGAAATCCAGCTCTCGCTCGTTGGCCATTTCGCTCTCCATGAGCTCGCGGTGTGCGCTGCGGGCATCTAACCAAGCGCGATAAGCGGTATCGTAGGCGGCTATTTGAGCCTCATTTTCCGCAAAAGCATCCAGCAGCTCCAGCTGGCGCTCCTGCGAGGTGAGGGAACGGTGCGCCTCCGGGTGGTGCATGTCCACCAACCCGCCGCCGATTCGCCGCAGGAGGTTGAGTGTCACCGGGGTGCTATTCACAAATTGTTTGTTCCCACTTGCCGAGATAACGCGTCGGATGACGAGGTCGCCGTCCTCGCAGGGGGGCACGCCGGCTACCTCCAGCACGCTATCGATGTTCTGCGGGCGGCTCAGGTGAAATACAGCCTCTATGCTGCACTGAGTCTCCCCGCTGCGAATCCGGCCTTTGTCCGCCCTCTCGCCCAGTACCAGCGAGATGCCGCCCATGATGACGGATTTACCCGCTCCCGTTTCGCCTGTAATGGATAAGAAGCCGGATTCGGGTTCCCATACCAGTTCATCTACCAGCGCCAGATTGCGTATCTTTAACAGTGAGAGCATATTTTGCTTTTCGTTCCGCGCTTATTATGGCATAATGAGCCGCAGAAAGCAAAGAAAAATCGGATGATGAAAGTACTTTTCCTTGGCAGCGGCACCTCCACAGGCGTGCCGGTGATTGGTTGCGACTGCGCTGTATGTCGTTCGGAAGACCCGCGCAACAAGCGCCTGCGTGCCTCCGTGTTGGTGCGCTCCGCCACCACGACCATTCTTGTGGATTCCTGCCCGGATTTGCGGCAGCAGGCTCTGCGCCACAATCTTACAGCTATAGATGCCGTCATTTACACCCACGAGCATCTGGACCACACCACCGGCTTCGACGATATGCGCGCATTCTGCTGGCACCGCACCGACCGCTTACCGCTGTATGCCGGCCCCGGCTGTCTGGCGCATCTGCGCCGCATGTTTGCTTGGGCTTTTTCTGCGGAAAATACTTATCAGGGCTATATCCGCCCGGATGCGCACGACCACGCAGGGCTGTCTTTTCGCGTGGGGGATATCGAGGTGACCCCCGTTCCGGTGCAGCACGCCACGGTGGAGACTTTCGGCTATGTGTTCCGCTCGACCGGGCGTTCCTTTGGCTATGTGCCGGACATTAAGACCCTTCCGGAAAGCTCCCGCCCCCTCCTGCACGGGCTGGATGCTCTGGCCATGGATGCTCTTACCACCCGGGAGCACCACACTCACCTCACAGTGGATGACAATGTGGCACTCATGGAGCAACTCTCTCCCCGCCGCGGATATCTGACCCACTGCGGCCACAAGGTGGACTATGCTGCCACGGCAGCACGGCTACCTTCCTTCATGGCTCCGGCGTACGATGGATTGGAGGTGGACATTCGCTGAGCGCGGCGGGGCTTGCTTTCGCTGCTGTTTCTCATTGGGGCGAGCTTGGGGGAAAAGTGACATTTTTTCACTTCTTGCTTGCAATTCGCCGGGGAATGCCATAGAATACACTCGTTAGCAAACTTATTTTTTAACTATGAAAATCCTCATTACCGGCGGTGCCGGCTTCATCGGTTCCCACATCGCGGAGCACTATCAGGGTGTGGCAGAAGAAATTCGTGTGCTCGATAACCTGCGCACCGGATACAAGAAAAATCTGGATGGCCTCAAGGTGACCTTTATTGAAGGCTCTATCACAGACCGTGAGCTAGTGGCCAAGGCCGTGGAGGGTGTGGACTATATTTTCCACATGGCCGCATTGGTGTCTGTGCCGGAGTCCATGAGCAAGATTCGCGAGTGTATAGATCTGAACGTGAACGGTCTACTTGTGGTTCTCGAAGAAGCCAGCAAGGCGGGCTGCAAGAAGGTGGTTCTGGCATCTTCCGCTGCCATTTACGGCGACAACCCCATTGTGCCCAAGGTGGAGACCATGTACCCCGAGCCCAAGAGCCCCTACGGCATCACCAAGCTGGATGGTGAGTACTACATGGACATGTTCCGCACCACAGGGCAAATCAACACGGGCTGCTGCCGCTTCTTCAATGTGTTCGGTCCGCGTCAGGATCCCAAGGGTGCCTATGCCGCTGCGGTGCCTATCTTCATGGAGAAAGCCATTAAGGGCGAGGACATCACCGTGTATGGCGATGGCGAGCAGACACGCGATTTTATTTATGTGAAGGACATCGTGGGCGCTCTCACCTATGTGGCTGAGCATCCGGAAGTTACAGGTGTCAACAATGTGGGCTACGGTGGCCAGATTACCATCAACAAGCTTGCGGACATCATCATCGAGGCTGCCGGTTCTTCCTCCAAGGTGGTGCACCTGCCGGAGCGCCCCGGCGATGTGAAGCACAGCCGCGCCTGCGCCGACAAGCTGCGCTCCGCCGGTTGGGAGCCCAAGTACACGCTGGAGGAAGGGCTTAAGACCACGCTGGAGTACTTCAAGAGCGTGACCAAGTAAGCAGACCTCTCCCAACATGATTCTCGCACCGCAAGGCAAGCTCGCTTTGCGGTGCATTTTTCACCATGTGCGACGATTTTACACCTCGCCTGAGCGTTAAAGCCTTGGCTAAATTGGCAGCCGAGCGCCTCGCAGAGCTGCAGGCCGCCGGAGAAGAACTACACCCGGTAGCAAACACCACGCGCAAGCTCGCGGCAAACTTCTGGGGTAGTGCCTGGATGCGCCACCTCGCACGCTGCGAAGCAGGGGGGCTGTGCCTGGCACCCGGGCGTTCTCTCCTGCGCCATGGCTGCGTGCTGGATTTGCGCATCGCCCCCGGACTTATTGCCGCAAAGGTCAGCGCAGAGGAACTCTATGAGCTTCAACTTCGCGTAGCCCCCTTGGAGGAGGTCGCTCTGGAATCCCTGCGCACAGCTTGTTACGGGCGTATCGATTCACAAGTGGCGCTACTGGAGGGCAAAGTGGACTCTGCCGTGCTGGAAGTGTTGTGTGCAGAGGAAGGCGGCCTACTGCCGGAACCCACAGATTGGCACATGCTCTGCACCTGCCCGGACTGGACGGAACCTTGCCCGCACGCCGCCGCCGCCATTTACGCAGCCGGCTGCCTCATAGATGCCGACCCGCTACTGCTTTTTACCCTGCGCTCCATATCCCCGGATGCTCTGATGTCCCTCCCCGAGCCGTCTCCCTCCACCCATTTCGATGCCGCAGCTCTGGGAGCCACCTTCGGCATCGACCTCGATTTGGAGTAAACTCCCCCGCAGCATCAGCTGCCGAACTCTGCACTTTGTAGATATCTCATGTCCAATACATTGCCGCAGCTTCTTCAGTGTCCGACGTCGCAAGAAAATAGGAGGTATTGAGCGCGCCCAAGGGCGCGGACACGAACACCGACATCTCCTTGAACATCAGACTAAGAAAGAACCGGGTCGACGTCTACCTCCTTCCCCTTGAATTTGCCCAAGAGTGATTAAGCTGAACTAGTACGCTTTACAACCGCTTTTCAAAACCGTAAGACATCGCAACTAACGCTCTTGAGGTCAGTGTTTAAAATTATTCGAATTGCGTATCTGATGATATGTGCTGTTGAATGGAGAGAGCCTAATTTTCTACCTGACATTTTGCTTGACTTACGGTTTTGAAAAGCGTATATAGAAGTCATCTATATGACTCGTCGCGCTTTTATTTCTGATTTTGTTCCATTTCTCCTCTTCCTTTTCGCTGCCTTGATAAAACTGCTTATGTCATCTTCTTTAGGCGTATTGGATATATATCAAGAAAATTATGACCAAAACATCTATCACATTATAGGAAGAGAATGGCTAAATGGACATTTACCATACATAGAATTATCTGATATAAAGGGACCCATCATATTTTTGTATTACGGCCTTGGTAGCTTGATTACGCCCCACTTACTTATTGGAACCGCTGTGATTCATGCCTTTACTGTGGCTACGGGATTTCTATATGCATATAAAAGTGCACGTCTGTTTATCTCGGAGTCTTGGTCCTTGCTGGTAACTTCAGTATATGTTTGCTACTTCGGTTCCTTTGCAGGAAACCCGTCTGAGCTTGCATGGTGCATGCAGCACATTATTCTGTATTGGCTTCTGAAAGGAGATGTTTATAACAATAAAATCATATATACCTATGGGGCATTTGTTGGAATAATCGTTGCTATGAAATTCAATTTGATAGCATTTTTTGTACCATTCGGATTACTGATATTATTTCGAGCGAATCGCGATAACGAGGGTAAAAAAATTATCAAGAGAAGCCTCATCGCTATGGGCGGTTTTATTTCTGCTATACTTCCGTTTGCTGTGTATTTTTTCTTAAACGATGGTCTTCGTGACTTATGCGATGAATATTTCCTGACATGTACCAAATATGGTGCATGTCCGTTATCGGAATCGGCTCTGTTTAAGAATCACGTTTTTCTTTTGGGGAGGCTATTGCCTTTTCCTTGCAGTTTTATTCCGTCATGTATTCTCATTGCAATCGGAATATTTTTAATGTTTGGATGGATACCTGTTCTGCAAAATAAAATTGGAATAAAGATAACGCTTCTTCTTCTTGGCTCTTTTATTTGTTCCATGTTAGGTAGCTTTTTGGGGCCTTACTCATTTTATCATTACTTATACGTTTTATATCCGTTTATCTTCCTTACTTTATTATCTCTTGCAATAAGGATAAGTATTTTTGGGAATAAGATTTCTAATAAATATCTTATAACGACTTCTGTGCTGATAATAAGCAGTATTTTATTAGTCAAGATTTGTGGAGGGTATTATGTAAAAACGCATCCGCGTTACGGATTGATTCAACAATCCAAACGAAATGAAGCAGTAGCAAAATTCATTGGCAAAGATACATTCGTCTGTGCTGATCCTGATTGTATTTTGTTTTATAGCGTTTGTAACCGGACTCCAAGGATTAAGCATTTTGTCCCTCAAAAGATTGACGGAGGTTTAGAAATGTATAATGAAGAGTTGATTTCATACATAAAAACGAAGCGCCCACAATATATACTTGGTGTGGTGAATAAACTAGATACAGTTGAGAAGCTTATTTCTTCTTCCTGCTTGACTTACGAGCGAGTTCCATTTTCTGAGATAGGACAACCTGAACCTCAAGGCATAGAACTTCCTAACAATGCAACTATTGTTTGGCGGCTCCAAGTTACTAATAAGTAGCACACTCGATACAGCTTGGCATACTAAGACTACGAGCTATTATCGAGCAAAGGTATAGCTGTAACCTTAAAAATCGCTATTGCTCAGTGGTGGTGGCTGCACCAGTGATTTTTGCTTTTGTGCTTGTGGTGTTTTCCGTGCTTGTGTTTGCAGTTAGTGTGGTATTCCTGCTGTGGGAAGTCGAACTGCGTAGAAGTGGCGGGCTCGGGTTCGGGGCGTTTGACGATTCTCGAGCGGCGTCGGCCGCTTGGGGTACGAGCCGGATTCGGCTGTCGGGCAATAGAGCGCACATGCTCCGGTTTAAGGCAGGAGTGCCAAAGAGTGGCTGCTTCGGCACTAAGACTCAGACGCGCGCCGGAGGCATAGCCTTGCGCGTTGACCAGATTATCCGTAGTAACCTCGTGGATATCCAGCTTAGCAAGGATGCGATTGTCCGAAGCCATAAAATAGAGGCGGGCAATGTATTCCGGATTGGTAGGAGCGACGGAGCTACTCTTTACAGCGCGCATGCGTGAGATGAGGTGGCGCAGCTGCTGTTTATCGAGCTCGCTAAGGGGAATCTCTATAGGCTTGGGCAGGAATGCGACACTGCTATGCACCAGCGCAAGGCGAATATCTGCGCAATCCTTCGCGGCTTGTTGTAGTTCTGCAAGCTTTTGATTACTCTTGTTGAGGTTTGCGGTCCGGGCCGCAGGTGTTTCATGTACCGTGGGTGGACCGAGGTAAATGGCAGCCGCAGGCAGAGCAGCACAGAATAACAATGCGTGGATGAGCAGGGGTTTCATGAGGGAAAGGAGGGAATATCGCCCGCCCGTCTTTTCCCGAGCGGGCGATATGGATAGGGTTACGCTTTTTTCTTGTCTACTCCGATGGTACGAGCCGTCCAGTCGCGCATGCGTGCGAAGATGGAATAGAGGCCGGGCACCATGAAGATACCGAACATAGTGGCCAGCAACATGCCGCAGAATGTTGTGACGCCGATTTCCTGACGGCTGGCAGCACCGGAGCCGGTGGCTACCACCATGGGGAATACACCGAAGATGAAAGAAATAGCGGTCATAAGCACCGCGCGAAAACGCATACTTGCGCCGTTGATGGCTGCAACCTGCACACTATTGCCGGCGGCGTGGTCTTCCTTGCTGAACTCCACCATGAGAATCGCATTCTTGGCGGCCAAGCCGATGAGCATCAAAATACCAAGCTGCACATATATGGACAGGGAAAGGCCGAATAGCTGCGCCCCCATCAGCGCGCCCAAGGTGGCCACGCTCACAGAGAGCATCACCGGTACGGGCGTGGTCCAGCTTTCATACTGAGCCACCAGGAAGAGATAGGCAAAGAGCATAGCCAAGCCGATGAGCAGGCCAATCTTGCCTGTGTTCTGGCGCTCCTGGTAAGAGAGGTCTTTCCACTCCACGGCCCACTGGCGATCCAGCCCTTTGGCGCGTTCCTCCTTGTTGATTTGGGCGATGGTGTCCTCGATAAGCTTCATAACCTGCCCGGAGCCAACCCCGGCTTGGGGCATGACTGTGACATCCGCGCTCATGTACTGGTTGAAACGCCCGTAGTTGGAGGGTCCGAGGCGGTAGGAAAGAGTGCAGACGGCCGAAAGCGGCACCATCTCGCCTTTTTCGTTGCGCACCATCTGGTTCAGGATATCATCCGCTGTGCGGCGATCTTTTACATCGCCCTGAATCTTTACTTTGAAGTTGAAACCGTTGAGCGTAAAGTCGTTCACATAGGATGAAGCCATGACACTCTGGAGCGTGGTGAAGATGGATTTCACATCCACATTGAGAGCCTGTGCTTTCTCTCGATTGATATCCAGACGAATCTGAGGCGTTTCCGCATTGAACTCGGAGCGCACCATCATAATGAGGTCGCGATGTGCCTGCAGGCGGTTGCGAACTTCCTTCACCATGTCGCCCAAATCCTTGGGCGTAGCACTACCGCGCCCCTCCAGCACCATAGATACACCGCCATAGAGCCCCAGACCTTGGATTGCCGGAGGGGTCGTAGCCATGACAGAAGCCTCGGGGATATCCTTGCAGGCTTCGTTAATTTTCTGCGCGATGGCAGTAGCATGCAAATCCGGTGTGGTACGCTCATCCCAAGGCTTGAGCATGACAATGACCATGCCGTTACCCTCGCCGGAGCCGGAGGCAAAGCTGAAGCCACTGGTGGAGGTAACCATGGCAATACCATCCAGCTTGCTGATGCGATCTTCGATTTGGTGCATCACTTTATCCGTACGCTGTTTGGCAGTCGCAGACCCTTCGAGATTCACGATACAGAACACGGCTCCCTTGTCCTCCGTGGGAATGAATGAGCTGTTGAGCATCTCCGGGGCAATAAGGCTCAGCAGGTCGAATTGGCTCTGAGCCTTCTTCCCCTTAGCCATGGCCGCGGCCGGAGTTTGCGTACTACGGAAGATGTTGTTCCACCACTGCGGGGCACCTGCGTAGTACACATAGTTGAGCGTCAGCACCACAGCCAGACAAAGCACTGTAAGCCATGCATTGCGCACCAGAATGCCGGCTCCCCACAGGTAAATAGCTCTGCATTTTTCCATGAACCAGTTGAAGGGGCGGAACATCCACTCGGAGAGCTTGCTCTGCTTCACACCGGCCGGGCGAAGAATCAGTGCGCAAAGTGCGGGGGAGAGCGTGAGCGCATTGAAGGTGGAAATACACAAAGCCACGCACATGGTGACAGAGAACTGAGTATAGATAACACCGACCATGCCGCCGTAGAAGGCGATAGGCACGTATACAGCCAGTGTCACCAATGTCGTGGCGATGATGGCACCGGTAATCTGCTTCATGCTCTTAACGGTAGCTTCCCGCGGGCTGAGACCTTCCTCTTGGATGAGACGCATCACGTTCTCTACTACCACGATGGCATCGTCCACCAGCGAGCCAATGACCAGAATAAGGCCGAACATCGTCAGCACGTTCACTGTGTAGCCCAGCGGGTACATCACAGCAAAGGCACCCAGCAGCGATACCGGTATAGCCAGTGCCGGTATGAGCGTAGCGCGCCAGTCCTGCAGGAATACGTAGGTTACAAGAACCACCAGAAGCAATGCCAGCAAGAGCGTAACGGCAATTTCCTCCATGGTGGCGCGAATAGCCTCCGTGGGGTCGTAGCCCATCGTCCAAGTGACGCCCTCGGGTAGCATGGGCTCCACTTCTTCCCGCATCTTTTTCTTGAGCGCCTCCACCGTAGCGAGGGCATTGGCATCGTTGTTGCGCTGCACCATCATGCCCACGGCATTCTTGCCGTTCAGGCGGCTGTAGCCGGAGTTATTCTCAGCCCCCAGCTCGATGGTGGCAATGTCTCTGAGCTTGGTAACATGGCCATCCGCACCGCGTTTTACGATGATATTGCCGAACTCTTCTGCAGTTTTGAGACGCCCGGTAGCTGTCACCTTGAACGTAGCATATGCACCTTCGTCCTGAGAGCCAACAGAGCCGGCTGCGGCCTGAATATTCTGCTCGCCGATGGCTTTGCTCACATCTGCGGGAGTGATATTGAGCGCATTCATGCGAGTCGTGTTCATCCACACACGCATGGAGTAGTTGCGGCTGTGCATAATGTCGGCCACAGAGACGCCATCCACCTGAGTGAGCGGGTCTTTAGCATTCATGCGCAACCAGTTGGTAAGCTGGAGAATGTCCATCTTATTCTCATCGCACATGAAGCTCAGGAAGCAGAGCATGTCGCTGGAACGCTTGCGTACGCTGTAGCCGTTCTTCTTAATATCTTCCGGCAGCCTGCTTTCCACCTGCTTGATGGCGTTGGACACGTTTACCATGGCCATGTCATCGTTCGTGCCGGTGGCAAAGATGAGGGTCAGCGAGTAGGAGCCGTCATTTGTGCAAGAAGAGTAGAAGTAGAGCAAATCATCCATGCCGATGAGGTTTTCTTCCACCGGCGCGGCCACCACCTGCGCCAGCTCTTCCGCACTGGCACCGGCGTAGTTCATACGCACAGAGATGGTGGGGGGCGATACCTCCGGGTATTCCGACACAGGCATCTTGCTCAGGCACAGGAAACCTGCCAGCATCATCACAATGGAGACGACGAAGGCAAACTTGGGACGATGTATGAAAAATTGTGAAAACATATTCGGTATAAGGCTTTACTTTGTTTCTTCCGTAGCCGCGGGGGCAGGGGTGACAAGGGTTCCATCCTCTACCTCTGCCAGAGGCCCGATAATGCATTGGTCTCCCTCCTTCAAGCCGGCAAAGATGGGGGTGAGTCCGTTTTCATCCGGCGTGCCGCAAAGCACACGCACCTGCACGGCGCGGTTGTGGCGCATGGCATACACATAGTGCCCGCTCGTATCGATGAGGATAGCACGAGAATCCACGGCCGGTACAAGTTTTTCCGGTTTGCGAGTCACACGGATTGTCACCACGCCACCCGGCTGCAGCTCTCTATCCGCATTTTCAAAAACAGCCCAAAAGTTCTGGGTGTCTGTTGCGGTCTGAATAACATTGTCGCAGAAGGCTACGCGCCCCTTTTCTTTGTACGTGTTGCCACCGGAAGTCACTAAGGTAACATCTGCGTCGCTCTTTATCTTCTCATCCGTGCCGTAGTTGGAGAGTACTGCGTTCTCGCTAAGTGAAAAACGCACGTATATGGGGCTGAGCTGCACGAGTGTAGCCAGCGGCTGCTTCATGTCGGATATGTAATTGCCCTCCGAGAAATTCATGCGGCCGATGCGTCCGCTTATGGGAGCCTTCACCGTGCAGCGAGCCAGATCGTCTTCTGCTACGACCAGAGCAGCCTCAGCTTTCTGCTTCTGGGCTATCAGCTCATCCAGAGTGGCTTTGGAGCTTTCCAAGTCGTCTTTACTCGTGGCATGAGTAGCCGCGAGAGCCTGCTGGCGCTCGTACTTGCGGGTAGCATCGTTCACAAGTACCTCCAGCTGAGCTACAGCTGCACGGCGTGCATTCACCGCGGCACGATAGCGTGTTGGGTCTATATTGAAAAGAACACTGCCCTTGTCCACTCTGGCTCCTTCCGTGAACTTCTGCTCAGGCAACGAAAGAATGCCCTGCACAAGCGGGCGGAGGCTGATACGGTTGATAGCTTCGATGCGAGCGCCCTGGCAAACAAGCACAGTCTTATCCTGCGCCGTGACAACGGGCACCAACTTCACTTCCACGGGTGTTTCCGTCGCCACGGTGTGGCCTGCTTCATCGATAGAAGAATCGGCCTCTGCGTATACGGGTATCACGGTGTCTCCCACACGAATCTTGTGTGCACCGTCCGTTATGACTGTTTGCCCCTCCTGTAAGCCCGCATATATGGCTTGCAGGCGTCCCTGAACAGCCCCGGTTATCACCTCCTGCCGTGCCACTTTCTTGTCTTCATCGCTCACTGTGTACACATAAGAGCCATCCGCATCGTAGTGAACGGCTGTAAGTGGCACCATGCACACCTGCTGAGTATCATTCAGCGAAATGTACATAGCACCAATACCCCTAGGAGTCAGTACATAATCTTTATTGGGGAACTCGGCCCAGAGGCTGTAGGTATCTGTGGTGGAGCTCAGAAGATTGTCCACAATAGCCACCTTGCCGGGATAGGGATAACGGCGCCCGTTGGCTGTATTGAGGTATACATCTGCCACGTTGCCGATTTCTCTGGGGCCTCGGAAAATGCTGTTGACATCTGTTTGGCTGAGGGGGAAGCGCACATAGATGGGGTCGAACTGCTTGATGGTGGCTAGAGTCTCACCCTTAGTGATATAGTTCCCAACAGAAAACTCCGCACGTCCTATACGTCCGGAGATTTCTGCACAGATGGTGCAATCCTCCCTGTCTTTGCGGGCCTTGTCCAGCTCAGCAAGCGCACCGGCACGCTTGGCCCGCAGCTCTTCCAAACGCGCCATAGCACTCTCTGTGGCTTCCTTGGATGCCGCCTGTGCTGCGGCAAGACGCTCGAGACGCTTGTGGTTTTTCTCGGCATAGATAATCTGGGCATCAATCTCCGCCACAGTAGCCTCCGCTTGTTGAACAGCGGCTTGATACCGCACAGGGTCAATCTCGAAGAGTATGGTTCCGGCTTCCACAATAGCTCCTTCTTCGAACTTTCGGGCTACCAGATACCCCTCTACGGCAGCCTTTACAGATACGGAGCGTATGGCCTCCATGTGGCCGATGCTTTTGCGGGTAATGCGATCTTTGCCAAATGTAACCTTCTCTACCTGAACATGCTCGGATATGCCGGGCATTTGCCCGTGCGCAATGGCGGCGAGCAGAGGCAGCACTGCCGGAGTGAAAAGAGATACCTTCATGTGCTTATTCTACTAAATACTTTCAGGAAATCAACAATTTTTTGTGCAAGTCCCCGACATTAACACTAATTATTTGCCCCGGCAAATCGCCCGCAGTCTCCAAGCTGCTACCAAGATAGGGCACAGGCCCATGATGAGCAGATAAATAGCATTGCGCTTGATGGTGGAAACAGAGTTCGCATCCGTCTCTTGGTCAATACCTCCGTTGAATGCTTGTGCCTGACGGGGCGCGAGGAAAAAGCCGCGGTGTTCGTTTTTGCGGCCATCCTTGCGTGCGGTTTTTACACCCTCGCGTATGACATTGAGCTCGCGGTTGGAATAGAAGAACTCTACGGGGATATCCTCTGCGGAGGTGTTGCGTGCTTCCAGCTGCTCCGTGAGTTCCTCCAGGAACACTTCATCATGGTTGAGCGCCGCTTTGCGGACACGGCGCAAAATGTCATCCGCCTCGTCGGCATCCTTTGCCGTGGAGTTGAGCAGAAGAGCCGCCCGTTGGATAAATCGCACCTCATCCAAGCTGCCGATACGCTTGAGGCGCTCGCGTTCGTTGTTCACGCGGCCGCTTTCAATCTCCCAGAGGTTGTTGTGCGTCTGAATGACAAAAAGCATTTCGAAAGCATAGCGGAGGGGACAAAAGTCTGCGATGAATGGCACCGGGCGCGAGGTGATATTGTGCGTAGTGGCATCCTGATATGCGACACGGTGTCGCAGAGTAGAGAGATGCTGCTCCCATTTGGCCGGGAGAATATCCGGAAAATTCGGCCGCAGTTCGTTCATCTCCTCGAAGCGGATAAGAGCACCCGCCAGCAGAATCTGCGGTACCAGCAGAAGCGGAACGATGTTAAGAGCTGTGCGATCCGAGCGCACCAGTGCAGACACCATGAGCGAGAGCGATATGCCCACAAAAGCCGTAAGTGTCATTGCAGCCATGTGCTGCCAGAACATCTCAACTATTCCCAGTATGGCATTGCCCACCCAGAGATACAGCGCACACTGCAATGCCGCTATGCCGGTGAGTACCAGTACCTTGGCAAGCAGGTATCCGGGGATGAAGAGCTTATAGTTGCTTTCCCGGCGTATAAGTGGGCGGTCGCGTAGAATTTCGCAGGCTGCATCCGTGAGCCCGAAAAACATGGCCAGTACCAGAGAGAGGAACAAATACTCACTGATATGCAGAGATTTGTAGAAAATGTATGTTTCCTCGCCGGTGGAACGTAGCGTGCCGGCTATGAGTAGCGCCAGCACCGGCCCCTCCAGCAGCAGTGCATACAACCCCATGCGGCTTCGGAGCCTGCCCAGGAAAGTACGGGTTGCCCATAAGCGGAAGAGTCGCCACAACTCTGTGAGGCTACGCCGTGGCATAGGGGGCAGCTTTTGGGCGCTTTCCTCTGCCGGGGGCTGCTGTGTCGGGCGGTAGAAATAGCTCTCGAAACGCTCTTGCCACATACCCGGCTTGGGCTTCTGCACATTCCCCAAGCGGTTGTACGGCGCCTCCAGTACCTCAAATACATAATCCGCACCCCCGGCGGCTATGGCTTCTCGCGAGACTCGCAAGCCCATCTCCTGGGCGGCCTTGCGGAAATAGCGCACCATTTCTTCCGGCGACCCCCAGAATGCCATTTGCCCGTTGGAATTGAGCACCATGACCTTCTTAAAGCGGTTCAGTATCACCTGCGCCGGGCGGTGCAAGGTGCAGAGCAGAATATGGCCGTTGGCCATGTCTTGCAGCGTTTCTATCACTCTCTCTGCATCGCCGGAGGAGAGACCGCTTATAGGCTCGTCTATAAGATAAACCTCGGCTGTACCCGTGAGATCCAAGCCCAAATTCAGGCGCGTGCGCTCGCCGTCGGATAGGGTGCGCTCTCCTGCACGCCCCACATTGCGGTTTGCCAAAGCCCCCAGACCTACGTAGTTGAGGATAGAAAGCACGCGGCGTTTGCGGTCTGCCTCGTTCAGTCTCGGTCTGCGGGCTATGGAAGCGTGGTAGATATGTTCTCCCACTGTCATGGCCTCATCCAGTATATCCTCTCGCGGGATGTAGGCTATATGGCGGCGAAGATCGGTAGCCGCAGGAGTCATGAGCACATCGTTATAATGCACAGTGCCGATGGTCGGCGACAGGTGGCCGGCCAGCATGCTGAGCAGGGTGCTCTTGCCGGAGCCGCTCGGCCCCAGTATGCAGGCCATTTCTCCGCGACTAAGGGTGAAATCTATATTGTCCACCACGCGACCGGCTCGCACAAAATCCCGCGTAAGGCCTTGTACTCGCAATGTGTGAATAAGCGATGTCTCTTCTTCCAGCACCCCGGCGGAAAACCGACAACGGAGATATTGCACCGTGCTCAGTGAGATGAGGTCGCCATCTTTCAGCTCAGCTGAGCCGCGTATAGATGTATCGTTTACTTTGAGAGCACTTCCGCCCTCGATGATTCGCACGGTTCCGCTATTGTCCGCGCGGGAATAACTTACCTCGAATACCACGGCTTGCGCCAAGCCGGGAGTGAGCAAGAGAGCAGAGGGGCTGTTAATATAGGGCAGGTTCGTGACAAGTATCGTGCGTGCATCCGGAGCAAGCTGGTAGCTCCTTCCCGGGCTCTCGATGTTGTGTAGCTCTGCAAAGCGGTATGGCCCCAGTTTTTTGATGGTAAAGGGAGTATAATACGTCGTGGAGCAAATATCTCCCTGCTGCAACAAACGCCCGTCCAAGCGGAACTCGCAATCCCGCGAGAGAATTTCCAGCTCGATACCTAGGCTGAACTTTACACGAGCCAAAGCATTGCGGGGGCGTTGGCGTGTAATACTTACCTCATCATTTACACGGTAGAGATACCCCACATAACTCACACCGCTGTAGCGGTTCTGTATAAGGCCGCGAATCGTATTGTAGCTGAAAGACCACTCCGTAAGCTCCAGATTTTGCCCTTGCGACAACAGCTGCATGTCCTCGAGGTGCAGTAGTCTGCCGCCGGCTGTTATGGGTACGCGCGTATCATTGCACACGATAAGGACATTCACGCAACTAAAGGCACGGAAAGCAATTCCGGCGTCTTCCTTTGCCAGCACAATGGCGTTCTCCCGCTCCTCCGCAGAGAAGCAGAGGCTTTGTATGGGAGCCGGAGCATCCATGCCGGGGGTTTTGATGGCTTCCTCCAGTTGCTCAGCGAACCCGGGCAGATTCAGACCATTGGCAACACGCTCGAAAAGTGTGGGGTTTGTAAGGTCTCCCCCCACGCGATGCAGCATGTTAAGAATCTCCAAAGCAAGAGCGACTCGCTCCTCGTGTGTGCGCTGTGCTGCCGCTAGGCGGAGTGTGTCCTCCAGTGGATAACGCGCCGTGAAAGCCACTTGGAATCGCTCCGCCAGCCAGCTGTGCTCTACGTTGGGAAAATCGCTGCGCAACATATCCATGGTTGTGTCCATGTCATAGATGCTCAGCCCATCCACACGCGCCATAATGGAGGCAAACATGTCGACGACGATGCCGGCATGGCTGCGGCGGGATTCTTCTCTGGCAGCCAAGCGCTTGGGAGTGCGCAAAAAGGTATCTGCCAGAGCACTGCGCACAGTCAGCACCCTACGGCGTATGGTAGCCGCAATGGAGCTAAAGGCCTGTGAGAGGCGATTCTTCATGCAGGCGGGTTATAGGATGTTTTACCGGCTCCGGGGCAGCGTTTCTCCCAGCCGGGGAAGTTCCACTTATGGGGAAAATCCTTGCATTGTTGTGGCTTAACGGGCTGAATCCGGCAGCCCGTATCGGTGAGCATGCAGCAGGGGCCGTTTCCATTGTCCGCATCTATAAGTGAGAGCCCGCGGCGATTTCGCTGCAAGCGGCAGTAGCGGTCGATAAAAGCCTCTTCGCTCATGCCAAGATACGCAGCTATGGCGGAGATATCCTCATCTGTCAGGCAGACGTCTCCCTCCCAGCGGCAACAGGCACCGCAGCGTTGGCAGGTGTGGACAATCTGTTCGCTCTCGCTCATGAATTTAGCTTTTTATCTCCCAAGGTTTATGTTTTGCTTCCGTGATATGCGGAGGGCGCACATAGATAGGTTCCGCCGGGGTCGCGGCGCAGGCCGCCTGTTGCTCCGGAGTAAGAGCAAGCCAGCTGCGCACCAATCCTTGCGCGGTGGGCACAAGGCCGGCGCGCTCGATAGTGAGTCCTGCTTTTTTCAGAACATCCTCATTTTCAATAGAAGCGACCTTCAGCCCCTGTGCTATTTCCCCTTGCAGTTGTGCCGGGGTGAGTACCTCTATCTTGCCATTCGCGCGGCGTATCGTCCAGCCGCCACGGCGGGCATCGGACACGATGGCGGAGCCATCCGTAGCTAAGTCATCCCACGAGCCGATGGCTACCACACGCGCACCTTTGACCGTAGCAATACCCACAGCCGCTGCCAGAGCAACACGCACTCCCCCGTAGCTGCCCGGTCCGGCTCCTACCAGTATATAATCCAAAGCCTCGGAGCCCGGAACAGAGAGAGCCTGTTGCAGTGCGGGGAATAAATAGGAATCGTGATTTCGTGCAGCTTCCCAGCATGCTTCACTGAGTATGGCGGAGCCATGGCTCAGGCAAAGTGACGCTTTGGGGTGTGAGCACTCTAAGGCCAGTATTTTCATGCGTTGGTGAGTTTGGCAGTGGTCCATTTGCCGCGTTTGACAACCTTGAGCACCTTCAGTCCGGCGGCTTGAGCGTCGGCCAGTGTTTCCTCCGCCTGGGTATTGAGAATACCGGAGATGATGAGAATGCTTCCACCGGGTTTCATTGCAGCCAACAAGCGAGGGAATGCCCGGCGCAGCACCGCTGAGAAGAGATTGGCCAGCACAATATCCGCCTCATCGCCGGGAGCCGGACTCCACTCAAACACGTCTGCCTGAAAGAGCTTCAGATTTTCCGCGCCCCCGTTTCGCTCTATATTCCGCGCAGCTATTTCCACGGCCACAGGGTCAAAGTCGAAACTCACTGCACTCTCCGCACCCAGACGTAGCCCGGCCAATGCCAGCACCCCTGTGCCGCATCCGATATCTGCAAGCTTCCACGGGGTAGTGCGGTCTCTCACCTCATCGCACAGCATGCGCAGGCAGGTGGAGGTGGTGGCATGATTTCCGGTGCCGAATGCACGCTCCGCCGGAAAGGTCAGTATAATGCGCCCGGGATAGCGCCCCTGTAATTCCGCCAGCACATCCGGTGCAGCACTCGCAGAGATGACCAGCTTATCGCGGATAACAAGTGGTGGGGTGTTTTCCGGAGCGGTGGCGGCCACCCAGTCCACCGTCTGTACAGCCTCGGCTTTGCCGCCATAGCACGCCTCTAGCACGAGCGCTTCCTCCTGTGTTTCTGTATAGACTTCTATGCAGATTCTTCCGGCTTGAAACCCTTCTGAGAACACGGCACCGGGCAGGTGCCCGACACGCTGCTGCCATTCCGCTTCGTTACTTTTTGCTGCTGTTTTTTTCCAGACCCACATAATGCTATACTTACATATCGAGAATATTGCCGGCCAATCCCTGCGCATCGTTAAAGGGCAGGGTGAAGAGCTCACCTGTCTCGCGAATACGCCCGTAGAAGAACGGAGTATCGCCGGCCTGCGTAGAGGGGGCAAGTTCTATAGTGATTGTCTTGTTCGTGGTGCGTCGCTCCTGCAACGCGAGGTCGCGCATGGCAGCATCTGTAGCAGTACTTTCAGTAAGCGCTTCTTCTGCTTTCGCCAGACGCCCCTCGCCAAACTGCGGGTCGAGCTCATCGTGGTCGAGCGTTGTCTCATCCATCACTACAGCTTCGGCATCGGAATAATCCGTGAGCTCAAGATTAAGCGACACGGTGAACACCGGGGTAGCCAGACTTTCCAATGCATATTCATCCTCTTTGTCCAGCCACTCGGAGACTTTGAGCTTCTGGAGTTGGCGAACGTAGTACTGTGCTCTGTGCGGGTTGATGCGCGGAGTGACATCCTCCTGCCCTAAGGTACCGGTCCAAGTTTCGCCTATGTAGTCGTAATTCAGCTCCAAGGGTGCTTGCTGGTAACCGAGTGTCAGCTTACGAAGTGCGGAAATGGGGAAGTTGACAATATTACGAGCCCTCCAGGTATTAGCATCCAGCGACAACGTGCGGGTAAGGCGTGTGCTGAGCCGGTAGATGGTGCTGCCGCCCATCTCCATGCCCACCCAGCGCCCCTTGCCGGAGGCATCGCGATGGCGTGCTATGTAGAACACACGCGCCGCGCGGTCTTTGACCAGTGGGAGATCGATACCGAAAAGAGTAGCGCGGTACAGGCAGGATTTCGGGCGCAGGTAGAGGCTGTAGTACGGCTTATCCAGCCCGAAAGAGGAGATGATTTCACTGCGATTAGCGGCATCCTGTGGTAAATCTGCCTCAATACCGCGTACCGGTATGCTGCCCAGACCATTCAGGAAGCGACGTACCACAAGTTCCTCCGCTTTCGCAAAGGGAGCATTGCCCACGCTGTACATCCAAGTGTCACTGACTTCACTTTCCACATCTCCGGGAATGAGCAGCAGACGCAGGGAATCATTGCTATCATGTGCCTTCAGCACGACACGCTCCACATCCTTGTCGGACACATCGGTAAACTTGAGCGAGCGTAGCTCCGCAAGGGTGAACGGCAGGTTGCCGGTGTATACTGTGCCGCTACCGGAGCGGAGCTTGGCCATGGCATCTGCGGGAAGGACGGGCAGATTGCAGATACTGTTGACGATACGGGAGTAACTGCCTTTGCGGCTGACTCGCGGTTCTGCCTGAAGAGTAAAAACAACGGGGCGGTTGCTCACCGTGGCGTGGCAGAGCATTTGACCATCTGCCGGAGAGGCAAAACTCTCGTAAATCTTCAGCTCCACGGGCTCTGCCTCGTTCTCTGTTTTCATGCGCACTGTGCAGAGCAGGGGGGCAGATATCGTGCAATCCACTGTATCCTGCACCTTTATGGCAGAAAGGTTCACAAGAGAAGCGGCTAGGTTGTTCAGCTTATCTTGGTCTGCCTGGGTGAGGCAGGGAGTCAGTATGTTCCAGCGGGATTCCGCGCTCAACCTACGCACGGTGATTTTGTCCGCCTCTTTACCCTGTGGCAAAATCTCCAGCTCACGCAGAGAGTCCGGCGCGAAAAGCAGGGGGCGAGGGTCGCGAAGTGCTGCAAGACCTTCTCGGAAGATTTGCAGGATATTGCCGCTCACCACATGCACACGCTTGTCCTTGCCATAGAATTTTGTGCGCAGGTAGGTTGTGGGTATCACGCTCTTGCCGTCCCCGGCATCTGCCAGCCAAGGCGAGGAGCTACCGAGTGTGTAGCGTGCCACTGTGGTGTGTCCGCCGTCTTCCTCTGTAACTTTCAGCGTGATGGTATGCGGGTTGGACTGCACGCCGTATTCGCGCATGCGTGCTTTCGTGTCCTTGTTGTAGGGCAGGGTATCAACCACCCGCGCTTTCGCTGTGAATGCGAGGATGGCCTCGGCTACGGCCGGATTCAGGCGGTCGCGGAAGGGTTTGATAATCCACCACACACCATCGGCCGCTCGCTCACACTCTATCGTATCGTGCAAATCCTGAATTCGCATCCAGGACACATCCGGCAAGCGGTCTGTATTTTCCGCTGTAAACAGCGGCATTCCCGGCTTGAAGCTGTACCAGCCGGTAAGCCGAGCCAAGTTGCCGTCTACGGTCAGGAATACAGCTGCCGTAACGCTCAGCAAGGCTGCAATGGAGAGCAATATTGTGGAGATGATTCTCATGAGCCGGAACAGGGAGGTATTACTCAATGGCGGCGGGCATTCCAGATACACAGAGCAACAAGCAACGCCAGCAGCGGCATGATGATAAGCGTAATGTGCTCCACCGCGCTGCGGGTGTGGCGGTTCAGGTCGATTTTGTATGTCAGATCCTGGTTTGCGCTCTTACCGGCGTACTCCGGGCGGTGTACCATCCAAGCCCAGAGGGAGCGCAGGTAATCCGTCTGCTCTTGGCGAGCATTTTCGCGGGTAAGCATATCTATGTTGCCCGTTACAATCATGGTGGAAAGATTGTTCGGGTCGTTGTTGCTGCCGCGCGTCACAGCAGCTTGTAGACAAAGCGGGCCTTCGCGATCTTCCTGTTGGTTGAACACGGGATCAAGCGACTGGCTGGTCTCGCCATAGTACTCATTGGTGCTCAGCAGCAATGGATAGAGATTCAGCTTGCGCATGGCTGCCAGATTCTCATCGCCGTGCTCCAGACTCAGGGACATGGACTGGCCATCCACCTGTGTGGTATTGTTCCAGAAAGCTTTGGTGCAGTTCAAGCCCTTGGGCATGACAGCGGAGATATCGTAGTAAGCGCGCTTGCGGTTGCGCAGCAGCACACGATCCGCGTTCGGGCGTATGCCTTGCTCGCGCAGAAAGCGGTAGAGCATGGGAAGCTTGGTGTTGGTGGGATCCAGTGCCACATACATGGCGTGGCGGCCCTCGCGCTCCCAGAACTCGCGCACGACTCGCATTTCGTCCTCTGTGAAATCAGTCTGCGGGGAGATGATGACAAGTCCCTCCGCATTGGCTGGAATGGTATCCACCTCGCTCAGATTCACCCAGGAAAGCTGGATATTGAGCGAGCCGGTGATCACGCCGAGCGTCTCCAGCAAAGTCTGGTCGTCTCGCGAAACTCCGCCTTTACCTTCCACTACACACATGCGGCGCATCTCGCCCTCCACGGCTTCTGTTATCGAGGAACAAAGCACCTCATCCATCATGAGAGCCACAATGCGCTTGCTCTCATCCGGCAGAACTTCGTATTTCATGAAAGAGGCACCCGGGCGTATGCGCACATGCTTGCGCTCGCTGCGGTTCTCCTCAAAAGCTTTGAGCGGTTTGGTATGATCTGCGCGAGCATCTACCACACAGAGATTCTGGTCGAAATCCACGCCGTAAATCTGGGAAATCTGGCGCGCTCGATTCGGGTCTCGCAGGGGGTCGAAGCACTCCACTTCGATTTTTCCGTTGCCATGCCGCACATATTCCTCCAGCAGGGAGTACATGCGGGCGTAGCCGGTTGCAGTGCGCTGGAATGCAAAGATAATGCGGATGGGTGTTTCGCGCTTCTGAATGCGTGGACTGCTCAGCACGTTGAGCGTTCGCTCGGATATAGAGTAGCTCTCCTGCTCGGAGAGGTCTGTGCGAGCATACTCGCGGCAGCCTATATAGTTGCAAGCCAGTACAATAACAGATAGCAGCAACAGGTTAATCCAGGCGAGCGGGTTTCCCTTGGGGCGGCGGGCATCCGGGTGCCCGGTAAATTCTTTCTTGCGCATAATCAGTGTGTAAAAATATTCATTATCAACGTGTCCAGCGGCGGTAGTCTACCACGCGCTTCGTGAGTGCCAGCACAAACACGGCCATCGACAAGTAGAGCACAAAGGGGCGTGTATCAATCACCCCGCTGGAGAAGGAGCGTATCTGCTCTGTGCACGACATGTAGTGGAATATGGGCGCGGCCGGGAACTCGCCCCACAGCTCGGTAACACGTCCCATGAAGTAGTACATAATCATGAGGCAGGTGCAGAGGATGGCCGCGATAATCTGGCTGCGAGACATGGCGGAGCAAAGTATGCCCAGCGCTACAAAGAAGGCTCCCGTGAGTGCCAATATGAGGAAAGGTCCCACCCAATCCGCTATCATATAGGTTATAACACCTTCCGGCTGAATATCGTAACGAAGCGAGGTGTAGTAATTACCAATGCGGCTGACAGTGGGATACAGCATCATAGGCAGCCAGAGAAGCAGATAGAAAGTGTAGGCTGCAAAATACTTACCGAGAACAATCTGCGTAGTTGTCACCGGGGCTGTCAGTAGTCCTTCCAATGTACCCTGACGCTCTTCCTCCGCAAAGCTACGCATCGTGATGAGCGGGAAGATGAAGATGAAGTAGAACCAAAAGTTCATGTTGTCGAGCATGTGGTACATCACGCCGTTGCCGGTGGCATGTGTCATGACCTGTAGCACAGCCTGGAGTATAAAGCCCTGCAATGCCATGGTGCAACCCAGTATCACCCAGCCGAAAGGCATGCCGAGGTAATCCTTGAGCTCTTTGAGGTAAATAGTTCGCAGCGTTGCAAATCCGCTGGTAGTGCGTGCGAGTGTTTCGGAGTCGTTGTCCATGTTGTCAGTATAAAAGGGGAAGGGGTCAGTCTCTGCGTGTCATTTCTACAAACACGTCTTCCAAGCTCGGTATGTGGCGGTAGATGTGCCGTATGGGGAAGCCCTTGGACGCGATGATGGAGGCGGCTTTCTCTCGAGTGTCCGTGCCGGGTTCGGCGCGTACCAGCAGGTGCTTCCAGCCGTCTGCAAGTTCTTCCACTACAACTTTCTTGACCGGTGCAAAGGATTCTAATTCTGCCACCACTGCCTCTGCATCGCCGCGATATTCTATGGACACACGCCCCGCAGCACGCAGCCCCGTCGTGAGGTTCTCCGGCGTATCAGCAGCCTTGATTTCTCCTTGGTCTATGATGATAACTTTGTTGCATATCATCTCCACCTCGTGCAGAATATGCGTGGAAAGTATCACTGTATGGTGCTCAGCCAGCGCGCGTATCAACTCGCGGATTTGGCGTATCTGATTGGGATCCAAACCGTTAGTTGGCTCATCCAGTATTAGCAAATCCGGGTTGCCGAGCAGGGCATCGGCTAGACCTACGCGCTGCCGGTAACCTTTGGAAAGCGTGCTGATGAGGTTCTTGCGCTTGGGCTCCAGACCGCATTTGTCTATGACATCTCCTATCTGAGCTCTTACAGATTTGCCGCATAGGCCTTTGAGCCGTGCGCGGTACTCCAAGTACTCGTACACTCGCATATCGTCGTAGAGCGGCACATTCTCAGGCATGTAGCCCAAGTGGCGGCGGGCTTCAAGCGGGTTGTCGAGTATGTCGAACCCGGCTATACTTGCCGTACCGGCCGTAGGAGGTAAGTAGCCCGTCAGCATTTTCATCGTTGTCGTCTTGCCGGCTCCGTTCGGCCCCAGAAAGCCGACTATCTCGCCGCGGTCTATGCTGAACGTTGCATCCTTCACAGCTGTGAAGCGTCCGAACGTCTTGTGCAAATGATCTGCTGTTACCATGCTCATACGCGCCACCTATTCTACCAGCTTTTTACAGCTTTTCAAGTTGAAAGTTCGTATTACTGCGTTTCACCGTCATAGTCAATAATTACAACTTTGCATTACAGGTATTATGCGAAGTTGTAAAAAACTCTATTCTGACACCCTTTCTACCTTGACGCGGCGGCTCCCTGCGTGTAGAATGCCTGCATGGTAAAATGCAAGATGACATATGTAGGCGGTTTGCACTGCGAACTTGAGCATGAGCCGAGCGGAGCGCGCGTCAGTACGGATGCGCCTGTAGACAACCACGGCAAAGGCGAATCGTTTTCCCCCACGGACTTGATGTGCTCCGCCATGGCAGCGTGTATGGCCACCATAATGGGCATCTATGCCGAGAAAGAAAATCTGGATTTGACCGGCACAAGCATTGAGGTTGGCAAGATTATGAGTGCAAATCCCCGTCGCATAGCTAGGATTGAGACAACGATAAACGTAACTCTACCGGAAGATAATCCGCACAAGACAGCTCTGAGCGAGTGTGTTCTGGGGAGTCCTGCCATGCGCAGTCTTCACCCGGATATCGAGGTACCCATCACTTGGAACTGGATAGGCTGAAAACAGCGGGAACGCAGATGAAGCGTCTGAATTACATCTACGCGGCAGTGCCGCTTTTTGTTCTGCTAAGCTGCGGGAGTCTTATCACAGGCCTGCTGGGAACCTCGGCACTCATGCTGGCAGTGGTGAGTCTGTTTATCGTAGCGGCATGGGGTGTTGTATGGGTACGTCTGTACACGGGCTGCCGCCTGCGCCCGGAGTTTGCCATCCTGAGTGTACTACCGCATTCTATCTATTACCTGACGCTGTTTTTCGGCTCTAAGCTCTTCACAGACCCGACCTGGCAGAACATATACGGTCTTTGCTGGTTGGCATATGTTGCAGTGATGCTCATCAGCCTTCGCCCGGCGCGCCCGGACGATAAGCACGAGCGCATGGCTCAGGATAAAACATTTATCATGATGACCATTCTCACACTCATTTACGCCTGGTCCACCATGGCTTCGTTTGCATTACAACTTTTTAACTGATATGAACAAGACAACACTTTTTACAATACTTGCTGCAACTGCTTCTTCTGTTCTTTCCTCTTGTATTTCAAGCGATGAGGATGGTTGGGGTAAGCCCAGAATACATGGTCGCGAGGTCATTGCGAAAAAAAGCCCTCCCACCATCTCGCAAGTACAGCCCAAACAGACTTATAACCCCGTAGCCCCCGCGCCTGTGCTGCCTCCGCTTCCGCCGGAGTTGACGGAACCGGCTCCCGAGCCGGCACCCACCGCCATAGCAAATCAAAAACAGCCTGACGTGCAAACAGTTACAGCGCATGCCCCTGCACCTCAGCCAAAGGTGGAAAAGAAGCCGCAGCCCGCGGCACAGCCGGCACCGCATCCTGTCGTACGCAAGGAGGAAAGACCTGTTCCCACTGTTGCACAGAATCAGCCGAGTCCCGCAGCCATAAAGCCTGCTCAGGCTCCCGCAGCTGCAGTCGCACGCCCCGTTGTAGCGCCTCAACCCGTAGCACGGCCGGTTGTACCTACCCCCCGTCCGGTCATGACACCGGCTCAGAAGGTGCGCTACCCGGTGATGCCCGGACAAAACCGCGGGCAGAAGATGCGCGAAAATTACTAATCCGCCCCCATGCCAAAGCAAAGATTAGACGTACTTGTTGCCTCGCTGGGGCTGTGTGACTCTCGCGAACAGGCTCAGCGCCTCATCATTGCCGGAGAGGTCTTAGTGAAGGGACAGCCCGTTACCAAACCCGGCACCAAGGTGGATGATACCCTGCCCATCACTGTCAAAAATAAACCCAAATATGTGAGCCGAGGGGGGCTTAAACTGGAAGGAGCTCTCCGGGCTTTTCCGGTGAAAGCGGAGGGCAAGATTTGCCTGGACATAGGCTCCTCCACCGGAGGCTTTACAGACTGCCTGCTGCAAAATGGTGCCCTGCGTGTGCACGCTGTGGATGTGGGCACCAATCAACTGGTGTGGAAGCTGCGCAATGACCCGCGCGTCATTGTAAAAGAACAGTTTAACGCACGCTACATGACCCCGGAAGACTTGGGTGAAAAGGTGCAGCTAATCGTCAGCGATGTCTCCTTTATCTCCCTCACAAAAATCCTGCCTGCAGCCTACAACTGTCTCGCGGATGGCGGAGATTTGCTGGTGCTCATTAAGCCTCAGTTCGAGCTCCGGCCGGAGGATATAGGCCCCGGCGGTATCGTGCGCGACCCTGAGCTTCACCGCCGCGCAGTGGACAAAATACGAGATTTTGTCACACAGGAACTCGAGCGGGAATGGATGGGTGTGGCAGACTCCCCCATCACCGGCATGGAAGGCAACAAAGAGTTCCTTGCTTGGCTTCGCTAAGAGAATAGCTCGCTATTCAAAGAAACGCAGGGCGGCTTGGTGCACCAGCGGCACCGTATCGCGCACACTAATACGAGCGGAATCCAAGCGCAGGTGAGCGGTTTCTGCGTAGAGCGGGGAGCGCTCGCGGTGCAGCTTTTCCAGAATGGCGCACCTATCCGGGGATTGCAGAAGCGGGCGGTTATTGCTGCGAGATGTTCGCTCCAGTAGGGTGGGAACATCCACGTTGAACCACACGGTAAAGCCCATGCGGCGCAGCAGAGCGCGGTTTACAGGTTTCAACACCACGCCTCCACCGGTGGAGATGATGACAGACCCCTTCTCCGTGCCGACTGTCCCCTCTATGTAGCGAAGCAGCGCCGTCTCCAATGCGCGAAAATGCGCCTCGCCCTCATCCCGAAAAATAGCCGGAATGCTTTTCCCTATCTGCTCCTCGATGATGGCGTCCATGTCAATGAGCGGCATACCGGTCATGCGGCTGAGCTCTTTGCCGATGGTCGTCTTGCCACAACCCATCAAGCCAATCAGGATGATGGGGCGCCCTTTCGTATCTATGGGAAAGCATGGTTCCATGACAACGGGGCTGAGTTTAGCAGATTTTTTGTGACTTGGCAAGACTGTAATGCTTGAAAACCTGCCGAGAATATGCTACACTGCGCTGCGCATGAGAGAGGAAATCCCAAAAAATGAAGATGTTATCTTCATACAGCAGACAGCCAAGGTAAAGCAAGGTCTGGGCAATGCCCCGCGCCGCTTGGTGAAGCCCGGCTGGGTGATTACTTGGTACCTCTTGGCTTTGTTTGCGGTAGCGGCTTGGGCATACCGCTTGCTGGGGCTCTTCCCTCCTTTGTTCTAAGGTGTTTCCGGAGAATATCCCACAGCGAGGCATGCCGCCCGCGTCCACGGCTGCACATCAGAGAGAAAGCGTTGTCGTGTATGTAGAGATACCCGGCTTCATCTGCCAGCCGACCATCGAAGCGTAGGTTAATATCCGCCCCGGCGCAGGCATTCCAGCGCCCGCCCAGCTCAGCTATGTAGTCGTGCCCGGATTGTGAGTTCACCACATAGGCATTTCCCCACCAAGCTACAGAAGGCGGACGCTGAGGCGTATAACTACGATCTGCCGGGTCAAGAGTCACGAGGAAAATGCGACCCTCATGCGGCTCCATTTCAGCAGCCACTCGCAACGCCATGGAAGCGCCCATACTGTGCCCTATAAGCACCACATCCGCTACCGGATTCCTACGCCGATACGCACGTATATGCTTGGCCAGTGCTGCGGCTCCTTGTGAGCAATCCGCCGGGTAACCGGCATGCCAGTGATAGTAAGCGCGAGTTTCCGGCGTAGCGGGAGCCGGCAATTCCTCGAGCATGTGCGGCACAATACCGCTAATTTCATCCCCGAAACCGCCTATAAAAATAAGAGCCACCCCCTGCCCGTGCGCTGCCAGCGGCTGCTGGGGAATAGGTTGGCGTAGTTGCCGGGAAACAACTACGCTAGCGGGCTGCTCCGCTATGCACGCAGTGCAGCCCGCAAAAAGCAATGCAGTTTTAAGCCTATCAACGACCACGGCGCATAATAGGCATCACACCATAATCCCCGGCAGGCGCAGCAGGGGCAGCAGGTACCACCTCCTTCTTATCCTGTGGAAGCCTCTCGATTTTTGTTACCGGGCGGAAAGGCTCAGACACCTCGCCGAAATCACCATAGTAGTGATCCTGAGTCATGCGTACCTTATCGCCGGCGCTCAGGGAGGAGATAAGGTTTTTTACCTCCTCGCTCTGCCCGGGGGTATCGTTTTTTACATCAATCATCAGGATGGAACC
Source organism: Akkermansia sp. (assembly GCA_045591805.1). Classification (GTDB taxonomy): domain Bacteria; phylum Verrucomicrobiota; class Verrucomicrobiia; order Verrucomicrobiales; family Akkermansiaceae; genus Akkermansia. The sequence goes on from JAZNTO010000091.1 coordinate 55,037, forward strand.
GGGTTCTGCCTTGTCATCCCCATATTTTCCGGGCTTGGTATAGCTCTCGTTTGCGGTTACGCGGAACATGGCTACCTTTGAAGCGTGGTTGCAGCGATCCGGGCACAAAGCTGTGCGGAACATGCAGGGGCGCTCTTGGGTTCCCATGTAGGTGGCTACCACAGTATTGCTGGCCAGCAGGTCTGCCTTGGGCGGCATGGGTGCGGCAAACAGAGTCGGGACCAGCAGAGCCCCGATAGCGGCAATGATATGAATGTGTTTCATGTTTGTTGTGTATGTTATGTTTAGGATAAGATTTCACGCCGGAGCAAGCAGCAGAAGCCCCCTGCTCCGAATCCATGCGCGGGCAACAGCCTGTAGCACGGAAACTCTGCCAGCTGCGAGCGAAACTCCGCCAGCACCGGCACCTCCACAGCCTCCCAGCCCACAACTCGCTTCAGGATGTAGGCCATCACTTTCTCATTTTCGTCTGGGTCGTAGGTGCAGGTAGAATACAGTATATACCCACCGGGAGCCACGCATTGCACCGCGGCCAGCAGAATTCCCTTCTGCCGCTTGGCATTACCATTCACCATCTGTGCGCCCAGGCAGCCCGGATTACGTATTCCCTTGCAGAGCAATGACTGCCCGCTGCACGGAGCATCCACCAGCAGAAGGTCAAACACCCTACCCTCCGCCGCCCATTGGTCCGGGCGCATCCCCGTGACCTCCACATTCGGCACACCGCACTGCTGCATATTCTGCCGCAGGATACCGCGCCTAGCAGAGTTCACCTCGTTGGCCGTGTGGCTTACCGGCATATAGCGAGCTGCCATCAGCATGCTTTTGCCGCCGGGAGCGGCGCACATGTCCAAGCTGCATGCAGGAGGCGGCACCACAGAAAGCGGCGCGCTCTCCCAGCAGGAAGATAAATCCAGGCAGTAGTACAGCCCGGCTGCGTAATCCGCATGCGATGTCGGTTTTTCTCCATCCTGCGGCACATACACGCGTGGAGGAAGCCAGCCCCACCCGCTTGTGTCCACACAGGCGAAAGGCGGCATATAGTCAACAGGTGCTTTTGCGGAGAGCACAACTGCCCCGCGCGAGGAGCACCCCGCTCGCATGGCGGAAATAAGTGCAGCAGCCTCTTCTGCCCCCAGCCCCAAGCGGGTGCAAAGCCTCAGCTCAGCCTTGGATACTTCCTCCGCCACAGTGTATCAGGACTCCTCGTTATTGGCCACACTGAGCGCCAGTCGCGCCGCGCCGATAATACCGGCATCGTTGCTGAACATGGCAGGCAGTATCTTTATCTTCTCGTAGTGCGGCGGGTACAACTGCGCTTTGAGGTAACGGCGGGTTGGCCCGAATAGCAAATCCCCGGCCTTAGCCACCCCGCCGCCTATGATAAAGGCCTCCGGATTCAGGATGTAGTGGCAGTTCATCAGGCATGCGGCCAGCTTGCGGCCTATGTCGTCCCAGACTTTCAGGGCTACGGGGCACCCTGCCTTGGCTGCGTTTTCCAGGTCTATAGGTCCGCACTGTTCCAACGGCCTCGGCTGCCCCGCTGCGGCATAAGCGGCTTGCGCCTCGGCGGTTATTTCGCGGTGGCCTATGTAGTCCTCTATAGCTCCTTGGTTGCCATAGTAGCCGATACGTCCTTTGTAGTCTATAGTCATTTGCCCCAGCTCACCGGCTGCGCTCAGGTGACCGCGCACAAAATGCCCGCCGGCTATTACACCGGAGCCTATGCCGGTGCCGAGAGTCAGACACACCAAGTCGCTCATGCCTCGTCCGGCGCCAAGCTTCCACTCCGCATAGGCCATACAGTTGGCATCGTTGTCCACGGCGGCGGGCAGACCGGTAGCATCTGCCAGAATATCGCGTATGTGGATGTCGTACCACCCCGGCACATTAGTGAGCGAGTCTACAATACCCGCCTTGTGATCCACAAAGCCCGGCAGTCCCATGCCCACAGCCTTCACCTGCGGGTAAAGCTCCATAATACCGCGCAGACGGTGGCCAATTTCCTCCACAATACAATCCGGAGAGGGATAATCACCCGTCTGCATGGGCTTCCCTCTGTAGATGACTTCTGTACCTTGCACAACAGCAAACTTGATGGTCGTGCCACCCATATCCACGCCTATAGAATGCTCTTCTTCTGCCATACGCGCGCATTCTACCATATTACCGCCCCGGAATAAAGCACAAAATGACTCACTGTGCTTGAAATTTGCGGGCAATCTCGTGTAGAGAGATGGGCACCATGGTGGGTTTACCCGTAGGGGTGCAGTAGGGAATTTCGCAGCTCAGCAGGTCGTTGAGCAGCGGCAGCGGCGCTTGCATCCATGGCCGCAAATCTTCCTTTGCCGCATATTGGCGTGCCAGTTGTTGAGCATAAGGCTCGAAAGGGTTGCGTGCTCGTTTCAGTCGCACCTCCCCGGATGAGAAGTTGCGTATGAGTTCCAGCAGGAACTCATCCACTTTCGGGAGGCTTAGCATCATGGGAACGCCGTCCACACGCAGGGTACGCTGCCCGAAGTGGGAAATGCGGAACCCGGCCTTTTCCAGCTGATGACTTACCTCCAACGCAATGCCGACATCGCGTGCATCCAAATCCAGCATAACGGATTGGAGGAGTTTTTGCGAGTGGATGGGGCGGTCGTTGCTACTCAACAAGCGCTCGTAGAGAATCCGCTCTCGTGCAGCCCGCGGGGACAGCAGCACGAGCCCCTCTGCGTTCTCGAAGAGGAGATAACACCCTCCGCAGGTGCCCACAAAGCGGAACTTGTTGGCGCGAGGATAACTTCCCGTTGTACTGCGTTCGTTTTCTTCGGCCGGTTCGGGGGCAGTTGCGGGCGCGGGCACCACCTCTGCCTGCGTACAAGGTTGCGGAGAGGGCTGTAGCTCCAGCTCCTTCTGGGTAGGCTCCAAAACGGGACGAAGCTCAAAAGGCTTATTTTCCTGCGTGGGGAGAATGGGTTGAAATACCGGTTTCGCCACGACAGGTCGCTCCTGCTTTGGAACAAGCGGGCGAGGCTCCGGGGCTGTTCGAACCCGAGCAGTCGGAGTGGGCGGCGCTTCCGGAGCCGTTGCGCCCCCGGCAGGCGGCAAAACAACAGCGGGCTTTTCATCGCCTCTGGCGTGGGCGGCCAGCGTAGAAGCCACAGCATCCAGCACCGCGTTGGTTATGTCCGAGGGGCGCAGGAAACGCACCTCCTTTTTGGCTGGGTGCACATTCACATCCACCAGCGCCGGATCTACCTCCAAATACAGAAAAAGCGCGGGGTGCAACCCCGTGGGGAAGCCGCCGTAGCCATCCCGCACCGCACGGGCTATAATCTTGTCCTCTATAGAGCGGGTGTTGAGGAAAATAAACTGCATACGGCGGTTACGGCGAGCCTCGCTCAGCGGCATCAGATACCCGCTCACATGCACCCCCGGCCCCATCTGCGGTTTGATACGCAGAAGCCCGGCAGCTATTTCCCGCCCTGCAAAATCCGCAATACGTTGGCGTAAATCCGCTGTAGCAGGCCAGTCGAACACTAACTGCCCGTCCCGTATGTAGACAAAGCGTATGTTCGGATATGCCAGCGCATGCACCTTAATCTCGTGCTCTATATGCCCGGCCTCGGTCTCGTTACTTTTCAGGAATTTGCGCCGCACCGGGGTGTTGAAGAAAAGATTGCGCACGCAGATTTCCGTACCCGGAGCACAGCCTGCATTCTGCACTTCTTCCGGCACACCGCCGTTGCAAGACACGATGGTACCCTCCACATCTTCCTCGCGTCGAGTTGTGATGCGCAGCTCTGCTACGGAGGCAATACTGGGCAAAGCCTCACCGCGGAAGCCCAGATTCTCGATGCAGGACAAATCCTCGTAGCTGGTCAGCTTGCTGGTGGCGTGGCGTTCCAGGCACATCAGGGCATCTTCGCGGCTCATACCGCAGCCGTTGTCCGTCACCTTCATAAGCGAGACACCTCCACGCACAATTTCCACCCGCACCATGTTTGCCCCGGCATCGATGCTGTTCTCCATGAGCTCCTTCACTACGGAGGCAGGACGCTCCACCACCTCGCCGGCAGCCACTTGGCTCGCCAGCACATCGCTCATACGGTGTATCTTCTGTTCCGTCCTGTTTTCCATGCGCGCCGCTATACTAGCATGCACCAGCCCGCGCGTCAATCCCCCAGTTTTTCCCCGAAAGTCATACATCATGCTATCAATGCTCTCATACGTGTATGGAGGATACAAAAGATTCGCCTAACATTCTATTCCACGCTTGCAAAGGCGCGAAAAGCATGGTAATATGCTTGGGTAAACAACACCATGCAACGCAAGTTTCTCAGCTGGCTTTTTGTGCTTATCTGTGCGGCCTTTGCCGTGGCGGGAGGACTGGCGTTTCTGCAGTTTCAGCGGCAGGCGGAGGCGCGCGCCAAGGATTTGATGAGCAGCCGCCTGCACGACCTGATGCTGCTGATACGCTACACACAGGATACGATGCAGCACATGGAACAGGTGAACGACGAGGGCACTCTGGAACGCGTGCGAGCAGCCGCGGAAATTGTGCGGCTCAATCCCGGTATTCTTCAGGATCAGGAGGCGTTGCAGGGAATCTGCAACTCATTGGGAGCCACTCAGCTGTGCATAGCAGATGAGCAAGGGATTGTCGTAGCCGGAGTTCCGGCCGGACTGGAGGGGCGCGATCTTATAGATGACGAGCAGAACAGCCCACTCTACAAGTGCATATCCACGCCGGGATACGAACTGGTATTGCGGCCGCAGTATCACACGGGCAGCACCACCCCTATCCAGTATAGCGCAGTAAGCCGCCCGGATGCTCCCGGGGTCATACGCTTGGGCTTTACGCCACTGCACGAGGAGAGTGTGCGCACATCCATTGACTTCGAGAAACTTGCAGCAAAAATCATGGCCGGCGCTCCGGGACAGCATGTCGTGGCGTTTCGGGAAGGCGAGTTGCTAAACCGCGGAGCACTCAATCTGCCCACCTCCACCCTGCTGGGGCTGCCGCTGAACAAGGTGGGCGAGGTGACCCTAAGCGGGGCGGACTATGCCACCTACGCACTGGAGGAGAACGGTATGCGGCTGGTTATGCTGATGCCGTGGCGCGAAATTTCCAAAGTAAGTTTCAAATCCTTGCGCTACCTGCTGCTGAGTAATATAGGACTGTTTGTACTGATGTTCGTAGTGGTGTGGATACTGCTGCGTTTCTGCGTGCTGAGGGGGCTTCGACGCATCAACTCCTCATTGCAGCGCATTACGGAAGGCTACACAGAGGAACGCGTTATTGTGCGGGATACTCCGGAGTTCACCCGTCTCTCCACAGGCATCAACGCCATGGTGGACTCTCTCCGCGCATACAGCGAGCAGAAGAGTGAGCAGCTCGCGCGCCAGCTACACCTCGCCGCTGCGATTCAGCGCACCGTGCAACCTTCCGCCTTCCCGGCATTCCCCCGGCAAACAGAGTTCGATATCTATGCAACCGGCTCTCAGGCAAATGAGATTGGGGGAGATTTCTACGACTTCTTCATGCCGGACAGCAAGCACCTCTGTTTTCTACTGGGAGATGTTGCCGAGACCGGCATTCCGGCGGCGCTGTTCATGATGCGCGCCATCACGATTGTACACTCCCAGGCACAAGCGGGCGTACCCCCGCAGCAACTGCTCACCAATGTGAACAAGGAACTCTGTGCAGATGCGAGCGGTATGCGCCTCTCTCTCTTCTATGGGCGGCTGAATATCACAACAGGAGACTTACGATTTGTGAATGCCGGTACTCCCCAAGCGCTGCGCCGCATGGCCGGGGGTGAGTACGAGATGCTCTCCATGAAATCCGGAGCCGTGCTGGGCACACATGCCGGAGCATCTTACACAGAGTGCCGCCTCACCCTGCACCCCGGGGAGCGCATTTTCCTGTACTCCAACGGAGTCATCAATGCGCAAGATGCGGAGCGCGCACCCTTTGGCCTGCTGCGATTGCAGGAAACTCTCCGCGCTCCGGCCGAAAGCGTAACAGATGTATTATTGCAAGTGCGGGCAGCACTGCAACGCCACACCGGCAGCTTGGAGCAACGCTCAGATATCACCATGCTCGCCTTCGAGTTTCGCGGCAAATGGCGCTGCGTGGCAGAGGTGAGCACCACAGCCGATAAGCCGAAAGCCGCTCTCAATACTCTGGAGGAAAAGCTGGAAAGCGTGCTGGCAGCGCCGAATGACATCTCCGACCTCAAAGCCACCATTGCAGCTATCTATTCGGCCTTGCCTCCCGATACGACTGTGGACATGCAGCTCAACTGCAATGAGCACGAAGCCTACATCATTCTGCTCTACAATAAGCCGCAGTTCAACCCTCTCGTCAGCCTGCCGCATCTGCCTCTGGATAAAGCATCCTACTCCACAGATAAGCAGAGAAGCAGCACGCTCAAACTTCGCAAGACTTTGCAATGAACATCTCTTCCAAACTCAATAACCACCTGAACGCCCCGCCGCCTCCACCCCCGGTACCGGTGGTGCCGCAAGCACCCACGGAAGCGCCTGAAATACAGCAAGACAACCGCCGCGACCCGCTCCCCCCCGATACGCAGGTGGGGGACTACACCATCATATCCAAGCTTGGACAGGGCGGATTCGGTATCACCTACCGCGCACGCCACACCACCCAGGGCTCCATTGTTGTGGTAAAGGAACACATGCCCGCTGAGTTGGCTGTGCGCGTGGCCGGCACCACCTATGTATGCAGCAAGACTCCGGAAACCGAGGCGCGGTTCAAGGCCACGCTGGCGGAGTTCATGGAGGAGGTTGTAGTGCTCATGGGATTGGAGCATCCGGGAATTGTGCCCATCATTTCCGGGTTTGAGGCAAACGGCACAGCCTATTATGTGATGCCCTATGTCGAAGGCGAGTCCCTGCGTGTGCCGGAAGTCCCCTCTCTGGACAAAGCACGCCAAGCGGTTGAAGCCCGCCGCATCCGCCGGCAGTTGCGTGCCCTGCTCTACACATTGGAATATCTGGAGCAGAACGGCATCGTACACCGCGACATCAAACCGGAGAACATCGTTGTAAACTCCGAGGGGCGCCCCATCCTGCTGGATTTCGGCTCCGCACGTCAGCTGCAGGAGGGCAAAGTGTACACCAACATCTACACCCCGGATTTCTGCGCACCGGAGCAAAGCACAGCCCGCACGGATGCTCAGATGAGTGCTGCCATTGGCCCTCAGACAGATATCTACGCACTGGGTGCCACTTTCTACTACCTTATCACCCGCCTGCTTCCCCCCAAGGCAGATATGCGCACACTCTCCAACCCCGACCCTTACAAACCTCTGGCCGGGCGCGCCCACTTGGAAGAGCTCTACAGTAGCCACTTCCTGCAGGCCATAGATCGCGCACTGGAGCTCCAGCCCTCGGAGCGGTGGTCGCATGCCTCGGCGTGGCGGGATAGCATGGAGAGCGGCATTATACCACCGCCGGCCGGACTGGTGAAACGCATGCGCATCCTTATGACAGCCAGTGTTGCCACCGTTGTAGCACTGGGTACACTGAGTATTTGGGCGCTAAAAGAAAAAGACCACGCCATGCAGATATACAACAGCAGCTTGGGCTTTACAGAGGGGATTCTGTACGATTTCAACGATGCGCTGGCCGATATGCCCGGCTCTACCGCCCTTCAGAAACAACTGGGCAACAACTTGAAAAACTACCTCAACTCCATGGAGAAACTCCCCATGGCTCAGGATGAAAAGTTGCAACGAGCCTTGGCCATAGCCTGGAAAAACCTTGGCTCTGTGAATGCCCAGCAAGGCGAGCTGGCAGCAGCTACAGAGGCCTACCGCAACGCCACCAAACTTCTACAATCCCTGCACGAGGAGAAACCGGAGAACAGCCAGTACCGCTACGAGCTGGCGCGCACTTGGTTGCTGCGTGCAGACGTAGCCCGCCGCCGCAACATGCCCGAGCAAGCCCGCAACCTGACCGGACAGGCTCTGAATACCCTGCGAGCCCTCTGCGACCAATACCCCGACAACCCGGACTACCAGTGCGAAATGGGGCTTGCCATGGAGTACACAGCCCGCCTCGCAGGCAATACCGGCAACAAAGAGCAGCGCAGACACACCATAGAAAACATGCTGTCCCTCTACCGCAAGCTTACAGCCGAATATAGCCGCCACGAGGGTGCTCGCGTTGGCCTGGCACGAGCGCTCAACACCCAGGCTTGTCTGCATATGGAAGACGCCGAGTACGCCATGGCCACCCGTTTGTTGAACGAAGCGCGGGACATGTATGCCGACCTTTCCGCCGCACAGCCCCACAGGCTCTCATTCAAGGCCGGGCGGTGCACGGAAGCCTTCTACCGCGGCAGCATGTACACCCTCATGTCGGCTGAAACTGAGGACGAAAAGCTCAAACTGAAGTTCGACGAACAGGCCATCGCCACCTTCCGGGAGAGTATCACCCTAGCCGAGGAGCTGGAGTCGCTCGACCCGCACAACACGGAATACCCCTTCTTGCAGTGCCGCGCCATGGCCTTCATGGTCGACATTATGCAAAAACACGGCCTCAACAACCAGTCCGAAGCCTTCTGCAACACAATCATGCGCAAGGTGGACAGATTGCTGGAAACCTCGCCGGGCAATGCTGATTACATCATGCTCAAAGCAGCGGCTCTGCGCTGCCTTGCCAAAGCGCACGATACCTCGGACAAATCGCGAGCCCGCGCCACGGACGAACTGGCCGAATACCGCTTCCTCATACGCAAAGTGCTGCAAAAAACACCGGCTAATCCTATGCTGAAGAGCATGTATGCAGATGCGCTGGTGCAGTCCGCCGCGCACGCCATCGGTATTCAGGAATACAAGGATGCCACCATCTGGTTGGAGCAAGCTATTGTTCTTATGAGCGATATCATCCGCCGCGATGGGGATAACACCCTTATCCGCCAACGCATCGAGCATGCACGAGAACTGCTGGAGAAATCCAAAGAAAAATAATCCGGCTTACTGCTTGCAGCACGCAAAACAATCTGATATACTACACGGAAGTATGGGAGCACTGGCACATCGCATAAGACTCGGCTGGCGGGAAATTCGCACCTACCTGGCGCAGGGAATGATTGACCCCCTGCCCGCGCGTCATGCCATAAAGGAGTACAACCTGACCAAAGCCGGCAAAGATACGAAGGCCGCACTGGATGTGGCACTGGTAGGGCTGCCGCAGGGCATGGCATTTGCCGCTATGGCCGGGCTGGATAGCATATACGGCATCATGGCGGCCACGGTGGGCACTTTCATTGCACCGTTGTTCACACGTTGCGGCATGACAGTGAGCGGCCCCAGCAATGCAACGGCTTTCATGCTGGCAAGCTTTTTTCTGGCCTCCTCTCCGGCCATACAAAGTAACCCGGCGGTATTTGTACCGCTTATCGTCTTTCTGGCAGGTGTGGTGTGTGTGGTAGGGGCTTTTGTGAAAGCCACGGAGATGCTGCAATTCGTGAGCCGCAGTGTGCTGGTGGGCTACATCACAGGTGCAGCCACTCTCATCATAGCTTCGCAGTTGCGCTATGTGTTGGGGATTAACGATGTAAATGCCGGCAGCTCCTTCTTCACCATGGGGCGGGCTATACTGGACAACCTGCATCTGGTGCAGTGGCAGCCCATTGTGCTGGGCGTGCTTTCTTTCCTGATGTTTATTCCGCTCAAGAAACACTTTAAGTTTCTGCCAACCTTCGCCGTCATCCTGCTCACCATGAGCCTCCTGAATTGGGTGCTCTGCCAACCTTGGGCAGGCGGGTATTTTACGGATGTGCGCATGCTGCGGGATTTCACCATGAGCGACCTCACCTGCACGCCTCCGGCCGTGTGGGAGCTGCCCGGGCATCTGGCGGAGATTTTCCCCGTTGTCATAGGTATTGCCTTCCTCTCCACCCTAGAGCAGACTGTCATGAGCAAGACACTCTCAGCCAAGACAGGTGAGCCCGTGAATCTAAATCAAGACACCTTTGCCGTAGGCATGGCCAACATAGGCTCTGCGTTCACCACCTCGCTCCCCTGCTCGGCCTCACTCACCCGCTCCATGCTGAACTACACTGCCGGGGCGGCAACACGATTCTCGGGTGTTATCTGCGGGCTGCTCTGTCTGGGCATCACCTTTGTGCTGGCGAGCTTCCCCATCATCTCCTGCATACCGCACAGCGTGCTGGCGGCACTTGTGCTGGCCAACGCCGTATCGCTTTACGACCGCAAGTTGCTGCGTATATGCTACCGTTCCACGCGAGGGGATGCCGCCGTACTGCTTATCACCTTTGTAGCTGCGCTCCTGCTGCCGCTGCATGTCGCGATCTTTGTGGGTGTCATTATATCCGTGTCACTCTTCCTGCGCAAGGCAGCCAAGCCGGAACTTGTGGAATACACCTTCGATGACAAGGGCACCCTGCTGGAGGTGAACAGCAACACTGCTCGTCTCCCGCAGATTTCTATCGTCCATGTGGAGGGCGACCTCTTCTTCGGTGCGGCGGATCTCTTCCGCAAGCAGGTCTCTCGCATTGCGGAAGACCCCACGCTGGCCGTTATTGTGCTGCGTATGCGCAATGCTCGCAATCTGGATGCCACCTCTGTGTGCGCGCTGGAGGAGCTCATCAAGTTCACTCGCGAGAAAGGGCGCCACCTCATC
>JAZNTO010000092.1:0-17464 GCA_045591805.1 Akkermansia sp.
CCTCATAAAGCTCACGCTCGAGGGCACAACGCGGGCTTATGATGAACTGGTGCGCCGCCACAGCCGCCGCCTGCATGTGATGATTATGCAGATGGTAAACTCCGAGGCGGATGCATACGACATAGCCCAGGAGGCCTTTCTGAAGGCCTACCACTCCCTGCGCTACTTCAACGGCAACAGTGCTTTCTACACTTGGCTCTACACTATAGCCGCCAATCAGGCTCGGAACTTTATACGCAAGCGCAAGCGTATGAATACATACAGCATCGATAACGATGAAAACGGAGACCCGCACGAGAAAAACAGCGAGCTCTCCGACCCGGCTCTGGCAGCGGATCCCATGCGCGGAGCACATGTAAATGACCTCAAAAAACGCCTCAAAATGGCCATGGAGCAGCTCTCCCCTGCCCACCGCGAGGTGGTGACCCTCTGCGATATCATGGGCTTGGGCTACGGAGAAATAGCAAAAATGCTCAATGTATCGGAGGGAACTCTGCGCTCCCGCCTGCACTATGCCCACCGCCACCTGCAAAGCATCTTGCAGGACGACCGCTGACCCTCGCAGCCATGGATACCCCCGCGGATTCACCCCTGCCCCCTGGCCAACCCTACTTCGAGGAGGGAGTCGCAGCCGGATTCCCCTCGCCCGTACTGGGAGAGCTCCACAGCGTGCTGGATCTCAACGCCCTATGCGTCCGACACCCTGCCACCACATACTATGTGCGGGCTAGGGGAGAAAGCATGGCGGGGGCGGGCATCAACGATGGAGACATTCTGGTAGTGGATCGTAGCCTGCTACCAAAGAGCGGGGACATCATCATAGCCGCCATCGATGGGGAGTTCACCGTAAAGCGTCTGCGCTGTCGAGGAAACCTCGTGCAGCTCGTGCCGGAGAATCCGCATTTTGCGCCGCGAACACTTACAGCGGCGGAGCAGTCCGAGTTTTTCGGCGTTGTAACTTGGATTGTAAAGCCGCTTAAATAAGCGCCTTTGCAGCGCGCACCTGCCCAAGCCCGGCCGCAACCAAGCGAAGTACCACCGCCCAGCTTACAAGCCCACAGGAAATAATTTTGAACTCCGGAAAGCCGGCGCATAGCCCGCTATTCCAAAACATATGCACGGCCACAGGCACAGCAGCAATGCGCAAGAAACGCACATCCAACAACACGTTAAGATTGATGATGGCATCCCGCTTCCCCAGCGTGCGTTCCAGCTGCAAGCGGCTCCACACCATCCAGTACGCACCGGCTACAATAGCCGTCCACTGCGTATGCCCGGCTACCATAGTGATAAGCGCCCGATACTGCATCACAAAATCCGGAGTCAGGCTCTGTTCTGCCACATGCTGCACATGGGCAGCCGCGGCCGGGTCGAAATTGCTCAGCACATCTGCTGCGGTAAAATAGACAATAAGATGCCGCAGGTGCATAAATGTATAGCCGGCACTCTCGAAAGCGGCAAAGCCGGCCCCCACGGCGGCTCCCAGCAGCAAGCCGGTAAGAATACGCCCGTTGCACATGCGATGCGCCACCAGCAACACCGCTATGAGCTTTGCCGTTTCCTCTATGGGACCGGCCCAGACACTGCTCTGCCCCTGCCAGAACGCGAAGAGTATGAGCGAGAAAATAAGCGATAGCAGGCTTCCGGTCATCATCATGACCCCGGCGGAGTAAATGCTGACATCTCGCCGCACATTCAGCTCGTAAAACAGAACAAACAGGCAGAACGGTATCCCGAAATTCCCCACAAAGAGCAGCCCCGGCACCAGCAGCGGATTCTGAAACTGCGTGGACGCCCAGTTGAACCCGAAATACAGAGCCAAACACACCAAAATCATGCGCGAGAATATCCACGGTGCCGGCCACTCTGTGCTAACATCTCGCAAAGATGGGGTAGTGCGCTCGGTCCCGGCACTGAAACACTCCTCTATATCTCTGGAGCTGTGGCGTTTGAACACCTCGGAAAAGAAATCCCAAAGCGAAAAGCTATGCAGCCCGGGCAAGCGAGAATCCGTGTACTCCACCACTCCCGGCAATGCACCAAGCGGCATACGGGAGGGCATCCCCTCGCGCCATATTGTATCCTCCAAGCTCACCTTTTTCTCCTCCAGCAAACGCTGCAGCTGCAGCACCGTGTAGGGGCCGTAGGTTTCGCCGTTGCGGAGGAGGTAATAGCTTTCTTCACTATTCATGACGCGTGCTGCCCTATTATATGCATATTTGCTGCACTTGCAAGCAAAATAAAATACCAAACCGACGAAGCGGGGAGGATGTTTGGTATTTGGATTTTGGATGTGTACAGTTCCGCAAGCCAGAGGCTCGCCTAGCTTTGTAGAAAAGTTTTTGCCAGGTATCGACCGCCCCCCCATTTCCGCTATATATAGAACAAGCCGCCGCCTCGGGAAAAGAGGCGGCAGCTGCAAGAGACAATGTAGAGCGGGCTTACTTTTGGGGCTGTACCCGGGCGTTCATAATCTCACTAAGAGGGATACGCAGGAAGCCCATGCCGTGGTAATCGTTGGTTTCGCTTGCATGAGCCGGTTCGTATATGATACCGATAGTTTCATCATCGATGGGGGCGATACAGGAGTATCCCCAGCATTCGCGCACATCATACACCAGTCCGGTATTCCATGTCATGCCCTCATCGGTGGAGGCATGAATCGTCATATAATTGCGGAGCTTGGGCTTGGAGTTCGGATGAGAGAAGAGCAACACGCGGCCATATTTCTTGCTATTGATGGCGATGAGCGAGGCTTGGCAAGCCGGGTCGTTCAGCACTTTGGTATGTGTGGAGTGGGGTTGCCAAGTTTTGCCAAGGTCGCGGGTGATGTAAACAGCCCGCTTGCCCTGGAATGTTTCGTTACGGCAGGTAAGCATGAGTGCGCCATCTTCCAGCTCCACGACCTGACATTCGGAGGTGCTGTGGGGAACTCCGGTGCCATAGTGCCAGCTTTTACCGTGGTCTGTGGAGTAGCAGATGGTGCTTCTGCAAGCAGGGCGAGCCTTCATGTCCCATATTTGAGCCGGGAATACGATGACGCCCTTGCTTGTACAAATACCGCACCCCGGACCGGCGAGGATGGTAGTCCATTGAGGCTGTTTGATTTGGCGAGTGATATTGATATTGCTGCTCCAAGTTTTACCATCGTCATCGCTATACACCATTTCCCACTGCCCTGTATCCTGCGGGTCGTAGCCGGTGCGAGACCGCAGCAGGCAGGGATTGCGGTCGAAATGAACAGCAAGAGCCTGCAGCCAGATGCGCCCGGTGGTGGAGTCTTGCAGAATACAAGGGTCACCGCAGCCATTGCCTTTGCCGGGTCCGGCATCCATGGCCACAACAGGTTCTGTCCAAGTACGCCCGCCGTCTTCTGAGCGCACTACGGCCACGTCTATGTCTGAGCTAAGGTCGAGGTGGTTCTCATAGCGAGCATCGAAACAAGCCAGTAGGGTGCCGCTTGCGGTGCGAATCATCCCCGGTATGCGGTAGGTGATACAAGGGCGATTCTCCCCGGTAATGGGGCTTGGCACTTTGGCGTCCGGCACGGCGAGCAAGTAGCCAACACGCTGAGTTACAGGCTTTCCCCGGGAGGCGTAAAGCTGTCCATCTATTTCAATCCCCGCAGGTTCAAAGGTAATGGAGTCTCCCACTTGCGTATGTGCCGAGGGGCGGGCGTCTATCCACAACTCTGTTTCACCGGGAAGCAGATCGCCGGAGCAAGGAATTGTCACCGTGCCGTCTGCAGTGGGTTGGGCTTTTCCATACACTTTTCCGGTACGGAATTTGAGACCAATGGTACCATCGACCGAGCGATCCGGGGTACCCGTGCGGATGGTAACCTCATCCACCGCGTTGGAAGGGCTTATTTTGAGCTTCACGCTATTGACCGCGAGGGGCTGAGCAGCCCCCGCCGTCTGCATACGGTAACAGAACACAGCATTGATGGGCGCACGCTTAAGCAGAGGCTGAGGCCCGGGGTCTACAGACTCTGCGGAGGCCAGCTTCATGGGGCCGGTGTGGAACTCTACGTCGTCCACCAAGGCACCACCTTTTTCAACACTTGTGCAGACAAGCAAGACAGCCACCGTGCCTGCGGGAAGAATGGCTTGCAGCGAAGCATTGTAGCCACCCGCTCTCAGTTTTTGCTCACGAGCCACTTCCACGGCTCCCTCCGCAGTCTCTGCCAGGATTCGGAAGTCAAACTTTCCGTTGTTCGTCCAGCGTTGCAAGTAGAGGGAAAAGTGAGCAGCATCCGTGATGGGGGCAGACAGTTGGAGACGAACAGAGCGATTTTCGCCGCCTTGGATATGCAGTGCTTTTTTGCCTGTGCGTGCGAGTTTCTGTAGTACAACGGCATGTCCGGGCTGCGCGATAACCGAGCCAAACTCGACAGGCAGAGTACTGAGGTTGCCTGTTGGAAGAGACTCAAAGCTTTCGGAGGCACCGGAAAGACCACACAAAAGCAATGGCATGAGATATTTGCAGTACATGGTGTTATTTTACATCTTTTTCAGACTTTTTCAAGTAGAAAAAGAATCCGCGAGCGCAATACTCTGTATGCGGCAGGCTCACTCACACGAGCCTGCTAGGATATGATGGACGCATTTCGAGCTTTTTTTCCATGTTGGAATGTGGTATAAGTAACTTATGCTTTTTCTCAATAGATTTTTACATATAGCGTGTGCTCTTCCGGTTGCGGGGCTGCTAGCCATGGCACAAACCCCGGCAGACAGACACCCGGTCTATGATGCAGTAGCTTCACACCTCAACCAGTTACATTTTCAGGCCACGGAATTGAACATTGCCCCGGCACTCGAACACCGTCTTGTGTCTGATAGTACCTATCCTTTCGATAAGGATTCTGCCCAAGGTGTCATTCGCCTGAAAGCATGGCGTGGCGAGCGCAGCAGCTGCCAGCTGGCGGTCTCTACAGGTGGACGCGCAGCCATGTTGCAAGCGAAAAGTACCCCTTTTAGCATGGGGGATAAGGATATTCCTACGACTGTTCGCATGATTCGTTACACGCAAGCCGGGCATAAAATCACAGCCGATGTTATTGGTAACGAATCAGAGTGTCAGCATGATGCCGGAGTTCATCGCGCGTTGTGGTTTGAGGTCAACGTGCCGCAGAATGCCGTGCCGGGTATCTACACAGCCAAAGTAACAGTCAGTGCTCCCGGATGTGTTTCGGTTGAGCAAGATATTCAACTGGAAGTTGCTGATGCCACTTTGGCAGCTCCTGCCGATTGGAAAATCCATCTCGACTTGTGGCAATATCCGTATTCTGTAGCACGTTGGCACGATGTGGAGCCTTGGTCAGAAGCACATTTTGCCATCATGCGACCGCTCATGAAGAGACTTGCGGAAGCCGGGCAGAAGTGTATCACCTGCACCCTGTTGGATGAAGCATGGAATGCCCAGACCTACGATTGGTACCCCTCCATGGTTCGCTGGGTTCGCGGCAAGGATGGCGTAATGCGCTACGACTACAGCATACTGGATAAGTGGATCCATTTCATGCACGATGAGATCGGCATTCGCGAGCAGATAAGCTGCTACTCCATGTTACCTTGGCATCTGAGCATTAAATACTACGATGAGGCGAGCGGTGAGATGGCTGTAGTTAAAGCCGAGCCCGGCAAACCGGAGTTTGAGGCTATATGGGCTCCTTTCCTGCGCGATTTCCACCGCCATATGCAGGAGAAAGGCTGGGCAGAAAAGACCTGCATCGCCATCGATGAACGCCCCGACCGCATGGTGCGGGAGGCCATGCGCATGGTGAAAGAAAATGCACCGACATTCCGTATTGCATCGGCGGTGGATAAGCCCTCGGAGCTCACCCGCGAAGTCTACAACATTTCCCCGGTCATCACGCACGCCGACTCAGCTTTAGGCGTATTACTGCGCGAACGTAAAGCAGCCGGCAAGATCACCACTTTCTATGTGTGTATGCAGCCCCTAGTGCCGAACACGTATACAACCTCTGCTCCGGCGGAGGCAGAATGGCTGGGATTTTTCGCCGCTGCGAATCACTTGGACGGGTTCCTGCGCTGGGCGTATAACGCATGGAACCGCAATCCGCTCCAATCTACAGACTTTGGTTACTGGACCACGGGCGATTGTTTCCTCGTGTACCCCGGAAATCGCACCTCCATCCGTTTCGAGCGTCTTCGCGATGGTATCGAGGAGTACGAGAAAATAAATCAGCTGCGTGAACTATCTACAGCGTCTCCTGAAGCAGAAGCCATCATCGATAGTATGAACATACGTCTTGCCGCCATTTTCACGGTAGAACGTAGTTCTATGAGAAAGCATGCAGAGGATGTGCAAATTGCTCGCGGCATTATTGAAGAAACGCTTACTGCATTAAATAAGCTCAAGAAGTAACAGCCGCGTACTGCTTACTACACGATATGTTTCAAAAGCCATTGCTCCTAAACGGGAGCAATGGCTTTTCTTTGCGCCACACACGACAAGCGAGCCGCTATGCGCAAGAAAAGGCCTTGCGCATTACCAAAAAGCGCAAATGCACGCTTCGGAATAATAGGACTCCTCCTTCAAAAACAAGAGATAACAAGACTGACAACTTAAAACATCCGGGCCATCCCCCCAGTTGTCCCCACGAGCGCGTAGAGCAAAAAATACCGCGACCGATTTGAAGCGGACGCGGTAGGAAAAGATGCGGAGGGAAGAGGGGCTTTATTCGTCTTCCGAGGCGTCGAACTCCTCGGAATCGGCATCGAAATCTTCCTCCTCGAACTTTTTGAATTTCTTGACCCGTTGCCCGGCCGGCAGCGGAGTAAGCACCATGGTTACAGTGTTGCCGGCCAACTTAGCTGGCTGATCCACCTTGCCCATGGTCTTCATATCTTCCACAACCTTGGCCATAACTTCGAGCCCCAGCTGCTGGTGGGCATTCTCGCGGCCACGGAAGCGCAACTGGAAGCGCACCTTGTGCCCATGGTCGAGGAACTGCTCGGTACGTGCCATCTTCACATTGTAGTCGTTGACATCCGTACCGATGCGCAGCTTAATCTCTTTCATACGCACGGTCTTGGCTTTGTTGTTCTTCTGCATCTTGGCCTGCATGTACTTGTACTTGCCGTAGTCGATAAGACGGCAAACAGGCGGGTCTGCGTTCGGAGCCACCTCGACGAGGTCGAGACCTATTTCTTTGGCGCGAGCCAGAGCGTCTCGCGTGGCCATGACGCCGAGCTGGTCGCCATTGGCGGTCACGACTCGGACACGGGGTGCGCGGATACGGTCGTTGACACGAATCTGCGGGGTTTTGTTGTTCTGCTCGCGGCGGTTGGTGCGGTTGGCAGGGTTGGTGTTTTTCTGTGGGGCTGGCACTTGTGTGTTAGTACTTGGTTGTGGTATTGTATGGTGTTTTAAGTTCCGCGCCGGGGCTCGCCCGGCGCAGGAAGATGTGTAGCAGCGCGTGTTACTGTTGCGGAGTCTCCTTCTGTTCGGGGGTGAGCGACGGTTTGATAAGTCGCTGTGCAATTTCCTCTGTCACAGCGGATACGAAATCCTCTACCGGCATGGTACCGATGACATCCAGCTCGCGATGGCGAATAGATACCTTGCCCTCTTCTGCCTCGCGCTGGCCTACTACTACCATGTAGGGCACGCGGTCGAGGCGAGCATTGCGAATCTTGGCGCCTATCTTGTCCGGGGCATCGTCCAGCTTGACGCGCACACTCTTCGCTGCAAGAGCCTTGCGCACCTGCTCGGCGAAATCTGCCACCTTGTCGGAGATGGGCAGCACGCGCACCTGCTCAGGAGCCAGCCAAGTGGGGAACTTGCCGGCAAAATGCTCGATAAGCAGACCGGTGAAGCGCTCCATGGAGCCGAAGGGAGCACGGTGAATCATAACGGGACGGTGCGGCTTGTTGTCCGCGCCGGTGTACGAGAGGTCGAAACGCTCGGGCAGGTTGTAGTCCACCTGCACGGTGCCGAGCTGCCAGTCGCGGCCTATGACGTCGCGCACGATAAAGTCAATCTTGGGGCCATAGAAGGCGGCTTCATTTTCTGCCTCGATGTAGTCGAATCCGTTTTCTGCCAGCACCTCGCGCAGAGCCTGCTCTGCAAGCTTCCAGTTCTCGATGGTACCCACATATTTGGGGTCGGCGTAATCCTTGTCGCGCAGGGAAAGGCGCACGCGATAATCCGTCATCTGCAGGGTACCGAGAATGTGCTTCACAATGCCAATGCACTGCTGCACCTCGTCTTTAATCTGATCCGGGCGGCAGAAGATGTGAGCATCGTCCTGCGTGAAGCCGCGCACGCGGGTCATACCGCCCAGCTCACCGCTCTGCTCCCAGCGGTACACGGTACCGAACTCCGCCAAGCGCACGGGCAGGTCGCGGTAGGAGTGGGGGTCGCTGGAGTAGATGCGGATGTGGTGCGGGCAGTTCATGGGCTTGAGCATAAAGCCCATGATGGTGCGTGTATCCATCGCGTTTAAGAGGTCGGCACAGCTGGCGTTCTCATCTCGCAGTTTCTTAAAGTCGTCCGGATCCGGGATGGGCGGGAACTGGCTCTCCTTGTAGTGCTCCCAATGGCCGGAGGTCATGTAGAGATCCAGCTTGCCGATGTTCGGGGTGAACACCTGAGAGTAGCCGATGCGGTCCAACTCCTCTGTGATAAAGTCTTGCAACTCACGGCGAATGATAGAGCCCTTGGGCTTCCAAAGTACAAGCCCCTGCCCCACCATCTCATCTATAGTGAAAAGCCCCATTTCGCGCCCCAGCTTGCGGTGGTCGCGCTTGCGAGCTTCTTCCAGACGTGCAAGGTGCTCGTCCAGCAGGGTGCGGTTCGGGAAGCAAGTGCCGTACACACGCTGCAGGCGGGGGCCATTGGCATCCCCTTGGTAATAGGCAGAGGCTACGCTCATCACCTTAAAAGCCTTGCAGTTGCCGGTGCGCCCCACATGAGGGCCGGCGCAAAGGTCTGTAAAGTCGCCGTTGCGGTAGATGGAAATTTCCTCGCCCTCCGGAATACGGTTCAGCAGGTCCACCTTGAACTTGGAGGGCACCTCGCGGGGGCCTACAGAGCCAAGCTCGCCGCTCTGCGCCATAGCCATAGCTTCCTCACGGGTAACGGTAGTTCGCTCAAATGTCTGATTCTCCTTGACAATTTTCTTCATCTCGGCCTCAATCTGCTCGAATTCGGCTGTGGAGATGTTGTGGTCAAGCTCAATATCGTAGTAAAAGCCGTTCTCGATGGCGGGGCCGGCAGCAAGCTGGGCCTGGGGCCAGATACGGCAGATGGCAGCGGCAAGCACGTGCGCACAGGAATGGCGCAAGCGCTCCAGGTCACTGGCCTGGTTGCGCTGTTCCGGCGTCTTTCGTTCTTTCTGTTCAGACATAAGTATTTCGGTGAGCCCCTACTATGCCCCCAAAACGCGAAGATTGCAAGCACAATCCGCTTTCGGAGCTCAAAAAATCAGACTTTTTACCATTTATACGGAAAAATAACACCTTATTTCTTCTTTTTGCGGTACCCCGGGAAGCCGCCTCTCACTGCCCGACGATGGGTGCGGATGGCATTGAGGCGGATTTTCAGGCGGCGAAACGGAGAGGCAAGCCCATGCAAGACGCCGGACAGAGATGCATAGCTAAGCGGCTCTTGGGAGAGCGAGTATCTATCTGTGCGGGTATCAGAACCTATGCTCGACTCCCCGTCGATATGCGCGATGATATCCGGCTGAATGCAGTATATGCCGACCCCGGGCATGTGCGCGGCAGTGTCCCGGTAAAAGGTATCGATAGCGCGGTGGCGGGACATCCAATCCCAGATTCCTTCATCCGTAGGCAGGGCGGCCAAAAGGGGCTCATACATATCTTGCGACACAATATAGCCGAAAGTGGAAAGCACCCCCTCTATCTTCCACAGGCCATGGCGGCCAAGACTACGCAACTTGCGCCCATAAGGGGTAGGCCTGCTGTAGCCGGGATAAAGTATGAACGGGCCTCGTAGCTCCGACAAAGCCTGCTCCAGCAGCTCTAGCCCCTCCGAATCGGCCAGCACTTGCGCATCGTCCTCCAGTATAAGGACATGGCGCCAGCCTTCCTGCTGCGCACGGGCTATAGCATTTCGATGAGACAGCACACACCCGGCAGCACCGCCCCAGTACTTTGCACGTTCTCCGGTGCGCTCGGTAAACCACGGAGCTTTGCCGTAGGAGGGCAAATCACGCCCATACACAGCGCTGAGTCGGTGCACCTTGTCCATAGGCAGCACCTCTGCATGCCGGCGCTGAAACTCCACCATACGCTCCGCGCAGCTATCCAGATTCACCACTAAGATTCCGTCTATCTTGTCCCATACGCTGTGCATACCGTAAACCTTTCTTCGATTTATATTACTAATCCACTCGCCCGTAATCGTCCTTGAAGCGCTCAATGTCGTCCTCGGAGAGGAAATCGCCTATCTGTATCTCTATGAGGGCCAAATCCACGTCCCCCTCGTTGCTGAGTCTGTGTAGGCTACCGCATGGTATCATGATGGATTGTCCGACTTTGAGGCGGGTCACCACATCATCCAGCCGCACGGTGGCCACACCTTCCGTCACGGTCCAACGCTCAGTGCGGTGGTTGTGGCGCTGCAGGGAAATACGCCCGCCCGGCACCACAAGAAGCTTTTTCACGACAACATGAGTCTGCAAATCCAGCACCTGCCAGCGCCCCCAAGGACGATCCCCCTGCTCCCCGACCGTATAAGTTGTATAGGATTCTTTCATTTCCCAATTGTTTGACGTATGCTGGTAGTAGACCGCTCCGGCAAATCCCCATGCGGAATACGGGAACTTGTCACATAGCGAATTCCTTTTGCCTCTACAAAGGCTTTTTTCTCATCGCTGGTGCCGTCCGCATTCACAAAGAAGATATCCGGCTTTACCTCATCCAGCAAAGGGGCAAAATCCAGAATCTTACCGGTATCGGGGCCTATATAAACTTTTTTCACGAAACGGATGGCCTCCAGCATATACTTGCGCTCCTGTTCTGTATACATTGTATTACGATTTTTGAGAAGGCGCACCGTTTCATCCGAACCGATGGACACATACACCTCCCCATAGCTCGCGGCCTCCTCCAGAAACGCTATATGCCCGCTGTGCAGCACATCAAAACATCCGGATACAAATACTTTTGGCATAATTACTCTCTCCGTGTATCAGAAATTATCTTTTTTCACATTGTGGAGCTTCAGGCGCTCAAGGTACTGCGGTTCCCAAGGTACCTGTTCGTCCTTACCGAACGTGCGACAATAGGGCTCTATGGGGTAAAGATACTCGCACTCAGCCAGTGCAGCGGCACGCGCCTCGTGAGTCTCGTACAGGTAGAGAGCATAGCCTCCATGGCCACCGCCGCAGTACTTGTGCGCCAAGCAATCGCCCACCTCGGGCAGCGGCGCCATACCCTCCTCCAGTTGTATCTGGTAGCTAAGCTGCACCCCCACAGCCAACACGTTGATATCTTTTTCCTGCACACCCAAGCGTGCTACACGCGCGGCCTTTGCAATCTTTTCAAAATTGCGCTTCAAGCCGGCCAGACCGGGCGTATCGTGCTTGATACGAGTGTCGTACACCGCCATGCGCCCCTGCAGGAACTCGCCGGTATTCTTAAAGTCCAGCACCGGCTTAGCCCCGGAGAACCACACGCAAGCGCCGGTCTCAGCAATGACGGCGGGATCCTGCCACCCAACGCCCAAGCCCAATTCTGAGCTCACGGGGTCCCAACCATTCAACACACTCCAGCCGCCACTACCACCCAGCCCGGCGCCCTGCCGGTAGTTCCACTCTTTGAGCGACACCGTGGGTGAGATAGAGCAGTTCACCACATACTCCCCGGGTATGGCATTCTCCGGCACGTCCAGCCAGCCTCCGGCAAAATCCACGCGCAACGGGACATGAAGCGGAGCTTTGATGCGGCTCACCACCTCGGAGCTACTGGTAGCCTTCCCCTCCGGGCGGGATTTCTCCAGCACCACAAACTCCGCTCCGCATTCCTCGCACAGGCGTTTCTTCGCAGCCTTGTAACAATCGTCCGTTGTCACGGCCAGCACATCCGGTTTCGCAGCAAGGAAGGCAGATTTGAAAGACAGCTCCACATCCTCATCTGTGGACAGCACCACCTCATCCACCATCTGCAGGGAGCGCAGCAGCGCCAGCTTGTCATCATCGTCCAGCAGGGACTTCTTGTCGTATAGCTTCCACAGCAAGTCTGCAGGCGGGAACGACACTATCAGATAATCGCCCAACGCGCTGGCATCCCGAAAAAAACGGATATGCCCTGCATGCAAAACATTAAACGAACCGGAAACAAAAACTTTCTTCATAATCAATAAGAGAGAGAGAGAGAAAAGCTCGCTGACCAGACCGGAAAAACAGACCGTAGTTTATTTCTCCAGCCCAATCCAGCGGAAAAAGATGCGGGATGGGCGCCAATAATCGATACGAGACGGCAAACTCCCACGCAGCAAACGGTCGCGCAGCCACGGCAGCACCACCAGAGTCACAGCCTGCGCCACCAAATGCCTCAACAGTCCCCCGCCCACCGATGGCACAGACTCTACAGCGGGAGACACAGGCGCCGGGGTCATGCGCTTTGACTCCTTCTTTTTGCGGGAGAAAACAAGACGCCGAGCAATTTTGAGTCCCATGTAGCCGGCACCCACCACCGCACTATAACGCAGAGCGCGGCGCGACACATGCAGAGCATCCAGGCAGGCACCAACCCCGCCCCGCACCGTATCAGCGGATTGGAGCGCATCCACACGAGACTGAGCAACAGCCATCAGGGCTTGTTGTTTTCTTTGCTGAATAAGAGCTTGAGACATTGCCAATCATTCTTAATCTCCTGCCTTGTGGCGGGAGCCACCGGGCCGGGGTTACTCTTTATGCCAACCAGTAGTAGTATACCACCCACCACCAGATGCAACACACACACCAGCCCCGTAGCCAACAGCCAGGATCCCAACCAAGCATGCGCCGCCACACAGGCGAAGGCACACAGCAGGAGGTAGCCGAAAAGCAGCAAAAGCACCCCGGCTACGACTACCACCGCGCGCTTGACCTGGTGAGCGGCGTATTCCTGTAGCTCAATCTGCAACAACTGCCACAGGGAGCCCACATGCGAAAACGTGCGAACCACCGTATTCTTCACACCACCGAGAGCTGCGCCGCCCTGCTCCTGCAAGTCGGCTATTGCTCGCGGCTTTTTGAATGGGAAGAAAGACATCGTGTTGCAGGGAAGAAAAACATCAGCGGCGCCCGGAGCCGAGCAAGAGGCCGATAATCACACCAAGACCAAGAGCCCCGAGCACAGAACCGGTCGGATTTTCCTTCACATAGGCTTCCCCGGCCTCGCGCAAATCCTTAGCTTTGGCACAGGTCATATCCCAGCCGGCATTAAGCTGCTCGCGAGCCTCATCCGTGTACTTACGCATGTTGCCCATCTGCTCAGCCGTGTATTTGCGCACCACATCCATCTGCTCCGCAGTGGCGCGGCGCAGCTTCTCGTACTGAGCGCAGGCAAAGTCGCGAGCAGCCTTCAGGCGATCCTGAGTATCAGCAGCGGAAGCCGTGGTCTCAGCCTGCGTATTCTCTACAGTTTCGGTATCCATAATTCCTTGGTATCTTGTTTGAAGGTGACGTGGAGCGCTACCGCAACGCACCGGAGTTGCACTGCGTGCTCCATTGACGTATTATAAACACAACTCCCCTCACATTGCAAGCAATCTTGTTCAAAATGACGAATTTTCTTTGCTTTTCCGTAATTTTTCCGCCATGCACAATTATAGCCTTGCATTTTGGGCACAAAATTGCTATTATCGCACGGCTTAAACAGAAAAAGCATGAAAGCGATTCTTGCACTAGAAGACGGAACCACATTCGAGGGCAGCTCCATAGGTGCTGCCGGCACAACAACCGGCGTGGTGTGTTGCGACACCTCCGTGATGGGTTACCAGGAAATTTTGACAGACCCTGCCTGCCGTGGCCGCGTGCTGGCTATGACCTACCCGCTCATCGGCAACTATGGCGTGAACGAGGAGGACAACGAGAGCGCCGCGCCGCAAGCTGCCGGCTTGGTCGTGACCGAGCTTGCCCGCCTGCACTGCAACTGGCGCGCCACAGAAGCCATGGAGCCTTGGCTCAAACGCCACAACATTGTAGGCATCTCCGGCATCGACACCCGCAAGATTGCCACCCTTCAACGCAACAAAGGAACACTGCGCTGCTGCATTTCCACCGAGCTGAGCCCGGAAGAAGCCGTAGCCGCCGCCAAGGCAGCACCTGCAATAGAAACCACCAGCCCCGTGTGCGAGGTAACATGCGCCGCCCCCTACCACTGGGAGGGTGAGTCCCGCGCTTGGAAACTGCCGAACAAGACTCAGGGCAACCTCACCAACTACTGCGAGCTCCCCCCTGTTAGCTACAAAGTAGTGGTGTACGACCTCGGTGTGCGCCGCAGCATCCTGCGCAGCCTGCGTCAGGTGGGGTGCGATGTAACAGTCGTTCCCGCTACCACCACGGCTGCCGACATACTTTCCCTGCGACCGGATGCCGTACTGCTTTCCGATGGTCCGGGGGCTCCCACCGCCCTGCCGCAAGTGGCTACAGAAGCTGCCACACTGGCCGCTAAGCTGCCCGTCGCCGGCATCGGGCTGGGTTGCCAAGTGCTTGCCACGGCTCTGGGCGCAACCACACGCAAACTGCGCGTAGGACATCAAGGCTGCAACCAGCCCGTGAAATCCGCCGCCACCGGCCAAGTGAGCATCACCACACAGAACAGCATCTACGCTATCGAGGCAGACTCCCTGCCCGCTGACTTGGCTGTAACCGCTGTCAACCTGAACGATGACACCGTGGCAGCCCTGCGCAGCACCTCCCGCCCCGTTTTCGGCGTGCAGTACCTCCCGGCTGCCCCCACGGATGCAGAAGATGCCGCCGGATTCTACGGCGAGCTAGTGCGCACCATCAAAGACGTAAAAGCCGGCAAATACAACGCATAACCCTGAAACCTCTACATGAATACACTCGTAATAGGCTCCCAGTGGGGAGATGAAGGCAAGGGCAAGGTCATCGACTTTCTCACCGAAACGGCGGATGTCGTAGCCCGCAGCCAAGGCGGCAGCAACGCCGGACACACCGTTATAGCCAAAGGGCAGAAATACGTGCTGCATCTCATCCCCTCCGGCATTCTCTGGGAGGGCAAGGTGAACATCATCGGCAATGGTGTCGTCATCAACCCCACTTCACTTGTAGAGGAGATTGAGTACCTGCGCGAAAAAGGTGTAAGCATTACCCCGCAGAACCTCCTCATCTCCGACCGCGCACATGTGGTGCTGCCCATCCACAAAGAGATAGACGGTGCACAGGAAGAGGCCTTGGGAGACCAGAAAATCGGCACCACGCGCCAAGGGATTGGCCCCACTTATGCAGATAAAGCTCGCCGCGTCGGCATCCGCATGGTAGACCTTGCAGACCCCGAGCGACTGGAGCGAGTGCTCAAAGCACGCATCAAAACCGCCAACGAGGAGCTCGTGCGCCTCGGCTGGCCCGCCGCAGATCCCAAGGTAACTCTGGATGCCGTGATGGCCGCAGCAGACATTCTGCGCCCGCACATCACCAACACCATCCCCGTGCTCAACAAAGCCATCCGCGCCGGCAAAACAATCCTATTCGAAGGCGCCCAGGGTGCCATGCTCGATATCGACTTCGGCACATACCCCTACGTCACCAGCTCCAACACCAGCGCTGGCGGCTGCTGCACCGGCTCCGGCGTAGCTCCCACCCGCATAGATAAGATTATCGGCGTCTGCAAAGCCTACACCACTCGCGTGGGCGAAGGCCCCTTCGTGACAGAGGATGCCGAAATCAGCGACTACCTGCACGGGCTCGGCCGCGAATTCGGCGCCACCACCGGGCGCCCCCGCCGCTGCGGCTGGACAGATGGCGTTGTACTGCGCTTCTCCGCCATGTTCAACGGGTTCGATGAAATGGCCATGACCAATCTGGACGGTCTGGACGAGCTCGCCACCATCAAGATTTGCACCGGCTACCGCATGGGCGACGAGGTGCTGGAGTACCCGCCCGCA
This sequence comes from Akkermansia sp., assembly GCA_045591805.1. Lineage (GTDB taxonomy): Bacteria > Verrucomicrobiota > Verrucomicrobiia > Verrucomicrobiales > Akkermansiaceae > Akkermansia. The sequence continues at coordinate 16,111 of JAZNTO010000092.1, forward strand.
CTCATGGAAGACTGGGCAAAGTGCGAACCCATATACGAAACCCTCCCCGGCTGGCAACAAGATATCTCCAAGTGTACCACTTGGGACGAACTCCCCGAAAACTGCAAGGCATACGTCAAGCGATTCGGCGAGGTAGTGGGCTGCCCTGTGGGGTCCGTAGGCGTAGGCCCGGATCGCGAGCAGACCATTAGCGTACCGCTCAGCTGAGCTACACACACCTCAGAAACCTTCCCCCCGCCCTTGCTGCCGGATGCTGCAAGGGCGGGGGCGTATTCCACTAACGCGTCGGAAAAACAATCCGACACATAGCCGATTCGCCGGAATTTTCCTACTGAGCTTTCTCTAATCATTTTTGAGCATTTCGCCCAAGGAGCTACTCTCATAGCGCATGCTCCCCATACCTGCAGAACTCCCGCCACCGGCTCACATAGCACCGGCTATACTTGCTGAACCCGGCACAAACGACACCATAAACAACACTCGCATGGAAAACAACACCGGCTGCACCATCCTAGCGCGCAGCACGGGCGCTGTAGGCAGCTTGGAAGCGCCCGTCAATCTCCGCCTGAGCAGCTGTTTGCTCCGCCCCGCCATCGGCGCAGCAGCAGTATTTATCATCTCCAACGCACATGCAGACATACGCCTCAGCGCCTGCCGAGTCGGCCAAGAGCACACCCTACTCCTCCGGGCAGATGAAGCCTCATGGGGAAAATCCGGTTTCAACGCCGGCTCCGCCCACCTGTACGCTGAGCATAGCCACTTAGAGGGAGACATTTACGTCGGCCAGCGTTGCAGAGTAGAGCTCACCCTCGGCAGCGGCAGCTCGTGGAACGGACGCTTCATCGGCCCCGGTCAATACAAGCTCCGCAAACACCAACACGCCGTCTGGGCGCCCCGCCCCATCTTCACTCCTGCCACCTCACCGCACCCCAAGGACAACATTTTTCCAAAAAATCTCCAAATTGTGCAATTTTAGCCTTGACTCCCGGCTAAAAATCTGTATAATGCTCCCGCACACACCAAAGCACGAGTAGCTCAGTGGTAGAGCGGCTGTCTTACACACAGTTGGTCAGGAGTTCGAATCTCTTCTCGTGTATTCACCGAGCCTGCTTTCCGATACAATTTGGAAAGCAGGCTTTTTTAACGGGGGCAAGCCCATAAACTAAACTTATCAATCAATAAATAAATGCCACAAGAAATTTCACCCTACGATACGACAAGAGCGGCAGCCTTTGAACTGTGGATGCAAGCTCCGAATCCCATGGTTACGTTCTTTAAGACTTTGGACGTAACTCGTCTTGTCAAACTTTCCGGGAAAAAGCACCTGAAGTTCAATATGCTGTTGAATTACTGC